>CAMDGU010000002.1 GCA_945897885.1 Chitinophaga pinensis | reverse complement strand
TCTCTGTACTCATATCTAAAAAATAATTACTTTCGTAAGCCAAAAAAAATAACCATGCAAAGTCAGTATATAGCCCAAAACAAAGACCGTTTTTTAAATGAATTATTTGATATGTTGCGCATCCCAAGCATTAGTGCCGATAAGGCATTTTTGGGCGATGTAAGAAAAACAGCAGAATTTGTAAGGGATAAAATGATAGCTGCCGGTGCCGATAACGTGGTACTGGAAGAAACCGCCGGAAACCCGATTGTATATGGTGATAAAATTATAGACCCAAGTTTACCAACCGTTTTGGTTTATGGGCATTATGATGTGCAACCTTCGGTACCCGATGAACTTTGGACAACCCCGGCATTTGAGCCAACCGTGAGAGATGGTAAAATTTACGCTCGTGGAGCCTGTGATGATAAGGGCCAAATGTACATGCATTTAAAGGCTTTTGAAACCATGATGCAAACCAATACCCTGGCCTGTAATGTTAAATTTATGATAGAAGGTGAGGAAGAAGTAGGAAGTACCAATTTAGGTATTTATGTAAAAAGCCATAAAGAAAAATTAAAAGCCGATGTAATCTTGATTTCGGACACCGGAATGATAGCCAATGATATTCCTTCTATTGATGTGGGATTGCGGGGCTTGAGTTATGTGGAAGTGGAAGTAACCGGGCCAAACCGCGATTTGCATTCAGGCGTATATGGTGGTGCTGTGGCCAATCCTATCAACATACTTTGCACCATGATAGCAAGTATGCACGATGAAAATCGTCATATCACCATCCCCGGATTTTATGATGATGTGAATGTGATAAGTGATGCCGATAGGAAAGCTTTAAATTCTGCACCGTTTGATTTAGAACATTATAAAAAAGATTTGGAAATAGAGGATGTGATGGGAGAGAAGGGTTACACAACCCTTGAAAGAACCGGCATTCGCCCTACATTTGAAGTTAACGGAATTTGGGGAGGTTACATAGGTGAAGGAGCTAAAACCGTATTGCCATCGAAAGCTTATGCTAAAATTTCCATGCGCTTGATTCCAAATCAAAAATCAGAAGCCATTACCAAATTATTCTCTGACTATTTTGTATCCATAGCTCCAAAAGGCGTAAAGGTGAAAGTAACCCCGCATCATGGTGGTGAAGCTGCCATTACTCCAACCGATTCTGTTGCTTTTAAAGCCGCTTCTAAAGCCATTGAAACCACTTACGGAAAAGCCCCAATACCTACATTTGGCGGAGGAAGTATTCCAATTGTGGCCTTGTTTGAAAAAGAATTGGGAGTAAAAACGGTATTAATGGGTTTTGGTTTGGATAGCGATGCCATTCATTCTCCCAATGAACATTATGGTTTATTTAATTATTACAAAGGCATTGAAACCATTCCCTATTTTTATAAATATTTTGCGGAGATGATGAAATAAATTGTTTGTTTCAATTCTTGTAGACACGAATCTAGGCAAAGGATTTGTTACTTTTTCCTTAGATGAAAAAGTAACCAAAAAATCAAGGCAAAACGAAGCTTCAGCGCACAAGTCCGGGGCTAACCCGCCGTTTTGCCAAGGCCACCACACTGAAAGCAGTAAAATGGGTATAGTGGAACTTATTGGGTTAGAATCTTTATCTCAATTAATAAAAAATCAAATTCCTTAAATGAATTTCTTTCAGCACCGCTGTGTGTTGGGCCGCCAAAATGGTGGCCCTGCCCCAGATATCGGCGTCGCGTCATTTCTTGTTTTAGAAGGATTCAATTTTTAATGTTATCCTAAACGTCGTCCCTTTATTATGAAAGGATTCTTTAACGATAATATGCCCTTTGTGGTAGTTTTCTATTATTCGTTTAACGAAAGATAAACCAAGGCCCCAACCCCGCTTTTTGGTTGTAAATCCCGGTTTGAAAATGGTTTTGAATCGGTTGGCAGGTATTCCTTTTCCGGTATCGCTTATATCTATTATAGCATTATGTCCACGTTGTTCTATATTAAAAGTTATTGAACCTACCCCATCCATGGCGTCAATAGCATTTTTTGTAAGGTTTTCTATGGCCCAGGCAAATAGGTAAGTATTTATATTTATTAAAACCGGGGTTTGCAAATGATTGTTTACCGCAAAGGTTACTAGTTTAGACGTTCTGTTTTTTAAATAATCAATGGATGTTTCAAGCTCTTTCACAATATCCAAAGGTTCAAGTTTTGGGTCGGACCCTATTTTTGAAAACCGCTCAGTTATTATTTCAAGGCGGTTCACATCCTTTTCCATTTCCTTTAAAATTTCTTTATTGCTACTTTCATCCTCGCGGCTTATTTCAATCCAAGCCATGAGTGATGATAGCGGGGTTCCAAGTTGATGAGCGGTTTCCTTACTCATACCTACCCATACAAGGTTTTGCTCCGAACGGCGAGAGTAACTAAAAGCTAAATAACTTATTATTAAAAAAACAGAAATGATGATTAGTTGAACAAATGGATAATATTTTAAGCGGGTAAGTATTTTTGAGTCTAAATAAAAAACTTTAACCTTTTGGCCTTCAAAATAATTTAAAACAATTGGTTCATGAGCCGACTTCATTTTTTCGAGTGTTTTTATAATATAATCATTATTTCGGGCAGCTTTAGCTGAGTCTATATTTCGCCAACTTGTTACATTTTCATTTTCATCGGTAAGTATTACTGGTATGGTGGTATTTTGGCTCACAATTTCAAGTAGAAAAGTTAGGTCTACTGAAAAATCACTGGAAGCCAATTGCGCTGTAGCTTTTGCCCAGGTTTTTATTTTTAATTCTTCCTCCTTTTCCATTTTTTTTGTCAAATTGTTGGTGTACCAAAGCGATATGGCACCTATCATCATGGCCAAAATAAGTATTACCGGTTTTATAATCCGATTAAATCTGTAGGAGTTCATTGTGTGTTTCAAAAATAATTAGATAAGTTAATCTTTTACAAAAAATGGTAATTTTACCAACCAATAGCAGTTATGCAACTCTCTTTCAAGTACAACGATATTTTATACAGTTTTAATACGTCATTACCATTGGATATTTCTTTAGGAGTAAGACACGATGGATTAGGAACCAATTGTTTTTATACCGACCGGCCTCTTTTTAAATCTTACCAAGCAGGGAGTTTTATTGGGAATGTAGCTAAAGGAGGAGCCTGCAATGTGGATGTTATAAGTTTCACACCGCATGGAAACGGAACCCATACCGAATGTATTGGTCATATAACGGCAGAACAACAATCGATTACAGAGGCTTTACATCAGGGACTTATGATGGCTCGATTAATAACAGTAATTCCTGAGCAGATTGGTGATAATTTGGTAATAACCAAAAATCTTATTGTTCCTATTGATAGTAACAATAGTTTGGAGGCAATAATAGTAAGAACTCGGCCTAATGACAGTTCTAAAAAAACAATGGATTATTCAGGTAAAAATCCGGCATATTTTGCACCTGAGGTTTTACAATATTTTAAAGAAAAGGGAATAAAGCATTTGTTGTGCGACATTCCTTCGGTGGATAGGGAAGATGATGGCGGAAAACTGTTGGCACATAAAGCCTTTTTCGGAGTTCCTGAATCCCCACGAATGGATGCCACCATTACTGAATTAATATATGTTGATGATTCTATTGAAAATGGTTTATACATGCTGGATATCCAGATTGCCTCGTTTCAGTCGGATGCAAGCCCAAGCCGACCATTATTATACCGATTAAAATTATAATTTTTTTAATGGCATTGTGAGGATAAAAATAGAGAATGCTCCAAAAATTTAACAAAGAACAATTTTACTTTTTAGCATCAGCACTAGTTAGCTGGTTTATAAATTTTATTAAACCTAAAAAACCTGTTCATTCAATTTTGGTAATAAAGTTGGATGAAATTGGTGACATGGTATATGCGCTGCATGTTTTTGAACACCTAAAGATTCAATATCCTGATGCCCCAATTACCTTGCTTTGCAAACCGTTTGTAAAGCCTTTGGTTCAAAATACTCCTTCTATCTCTCATATAATTCATCAAATACCTGTCAGCGAAAAATTTGATTTGGTTGTAGAATTAAGAGGCAATTGGGATACTATGAAGTATGCCATTGATAAAATGCCCAACAGGAGATTGGACAGAGGAACTGTAAGGTTTTTAAATAAATTAAAAGGTGGCCAAAAGCATGAAGTTATTACAAATTTTGAGGTAATAAAATCGCTTTTACCAAAGGGAACAATACCATTCACACCTGAAATAAAGCTTGATCAAAATTCTAAAGCATTTGTAGAAGAATTTATTTTGGATAAAAAGCTTAAAAATTTTGCGGTAATACATTGCGGAGCAAGAAGAAAACTAAGACAATGGCCGGTAGAGAAATTTTCAAGCCTTATAAAAATTTTAATAGAAAAATATAACCTTCAAATAGTTTTTGCAGGAACAGAGGAAGATGAACCTGTAATTAATGAAATAATAAAGCTTTCAAAGGTTGAAGCTGTCGTGTGCACTCGCAATTTTTCGTTGTTGCATTTTGCATGTTTGGTTCAAAAGGCAAAGCTATTTGTAGGTAATGAGAGTGGTCCTTTGCACATAGCCGCGGTAATGAAAACCCCTTTAGTTGGAATCTATGGGCCGGGTGTACCAGGTGTTTTTTATCCAATAGGAGACAAGTCAAAAGTCGTTCATCATATTTTAGATTGTAATCCTTGTGACCAAGTTCAGTGCGTTCGTCGCGAAAATCCATGTATAAATTTGGTAACCTTATTGGAAGTAGAGCAAAACATTTCTGAAATATTAAGTGTTTGAATTACCAGGATTGAAGGGTTACATTTGAAGGATAATTAAAAGCAAATGAAATCACTTATATTATTACCTGTAACCTTGTTTTTACTAAGCGTGGGCTGCGTTGGAAAAACAAAAAAGACAACGGAGGACAAGCCAAAAGATACTAAAAACGAAAAAATTATGGAGATAAAGGATTCAACAAAATGGGACACAGCCACGTTTGGTGCAGGCTGCTTTTGGTGTGTGGAAGCTATATTTCAAGAAGTGAAAGGTGTGCATAGTGTAAAATCAGGCTATGCCGGTGGAACCAAAGTTGACCCAACTTATGAAGAAATTAGCAGCGGAACCACAGGACATGTGGAAGTTACCCAAGTAATTTACGACCCATCGGTTACTTCTTTTAAAGAATTACTGGAAGTTTTTTGGGAAATACATGACCCAACCAGTCGCGATAAGCAAGGAAATGACGTAGGACCTCAATACCGTAGTGCTGTTTTCTATCATACGCAGAAACAAAAAGAAGAAGCAGAGTTTTATAAAAATAAATTGAATGAGGAAAATGCGTTTCCAAAACCAGTAATTACAGAAATTGCTCCAATGACCAAATTTTATAGGGCCGAAGATTATCACCAGAATTATTACAAAAATAATAGCGACCAAAGCTATTGTGTCTATATCATACGTCCAAAATTAGATAAGTTTAGAAAAGCATTTAAAAGTAAATTAAAATAAAAGTGTTCAACAATTATTCATTTACAGTTGCCGAGCGTTTTCTAAAATACGTTCAAATAGATACACAATCTGACCCCGAATCACCAACTTGTCCTTCTACCGAAAAGCAAAAGAATTTAGGCAAGGTATTGGTTGAAGAATTACAATTGATGGGTATAATGGATGCCCATTTAGATGAACATGGGTATGTATATGCAACCATTGAAGCCAATACAGATAAACCAATTCCAGTAATTTGCTTTTGTTCGCACATGGATACATCGCCTGATTGCAGTGGCAAAGATGTAAAACCAATCGTTCATAAAAATTATTTTGGTGGAATTATTAAGTTTCCTCAAGATGCCAACATATCATTAGATCCAAAAGCTCATCCTGATTTAAAAAATCAGATAGGTAATGATATAATTACTGCCGATGGTACCACTTTGCTGGGAGCTGATAATAAAGCGGGGTTGGCAGAAATTATGGATGCCGCACATTATTTACTTCAACATCCCGAAATAAAGCATGGTAAAATTAGAATACTATTTACACCGGATGAGGAAATTGGAAGAGGGGTAGATAAAGTAGATATTAAAAAATTAGGAGCTGATTTTGGTTACACGATGGATGGTGAATCCGCCGGACATATTGAAGATGAAACGTTTAGCGCTGATGGTGCCACCCTTACTATAAATGGTGTTTCCACTCACCCTGGTTTTGCTAAAGGTAAAATGGAAAGTGCAATAAAAATAGCTTCTGACATAGTATCTGCATTGCCTAAAGACCGCCTTTCTCCTGAAACAACAGAGAAAAAGCATGGATTTGTTCATCCAACCTCTATAAGTGGACACATTGAAGAAGCAGTTGTGAAATTTATTATTCGCGGTTTTGATAATGAAACATTAACAGATAATGCTAATGAAATAAGAAAGGTTGCAGATGCAATTTTATCAAACTATCCCCATTCATCGTACAAATTAGAAACGTATGATCAATACCGAAACATGAAGGAAATTTTAGTTCAATTTCCACATGTAGTAGATTATGCTATGGAGGCTATAAAAAGAACTGGTTTAACTCCAATTACAGAGAGTATTAGAGGTGGAACAGATGGTTCAAGACTTTCTTTTATGGGATTGCCTTGTCCTAATATTTTTGCCGGTGAACATGCATTCCATTCAAAATTAGAATGGGTTTCAGTTCAAGATATGCAAAAGGCGGTAGAAACAATTGTTCATTTGTGCATGGTTTGGGAAGAAAAGAGTTAAAAACAATTTTTTTAAAACCTAAAAAAAGATAAATTTGCAGTACTAAAAAAATAACAATGGGAAAAGGCGATAAAAAATCAGCAAAAGGTAAAAGAATCATGGGATCTTATGGTAACACCCGTCCACGTGTTTCTAATTTACCAAAAGCAACTGCTGCTGCTAAAGAAACTAAGTAAGCATACATTATAGTTTGCATAAAAAAAAGACCCTAATGGGTCTTTTTTTATGGTTGAAGCCTATGGAATCCCCATTGGTCATTAACCAATATATATTCTATACGATCGTGCAGTCGATTGGCTCTACCTTGCCAAAATTCAATTACATTTGGTTTAATAATATACCCCCCCCAATGTTTGGGTTTAACGATTGGGCTTGTAATATCAAAATCTGATAAGCGCTTGTTCAGTTCCTCACGGCTCATTATGGGTTTACTTTGGTTACTGATAATAGCGCCAATTTTGCTGCCATCGGGTCGTGAATTAAAATATTCGGTTGATTCGTGTTCACTCACTTTTGTTGCAACTCCTTCAATTCTTACTTGTTTTTCCATTTCCAACCACAAAAAATTAAGGCAAACATTCGGGTTATTTTCAATTTCCACACCTTTGTCACTCTCATAATTGGTATAAAAAACAAATCCATCTTTTGAATAATCTTTTAGCAAGACAACCCTTGATCGGGGTTGATTTTTGGCATTTACAGTACTTAGTACCATTGCATTCGGCTCTTTTACTGCGGATGATAAACTTAATTGAAACCAGGCATCAAATAAATCAACCGGATGTGCTGGAATATCCTTTTCCAACAACTGTCCCTTGCTGTAATTTTCTCTTAAATTTTTGATAGATAGCATGGTTTTTATTTTGGTACAAAAATAAGAAAGGCCGGACAATCGTCAGGCCTTTCTAAAAGAAATATAAGGTTAAATCTATTTTAAGATGTTCATTTTAGCAGTTGTTCTCTCCCCTGATTGTTTAATAATTTCTAGGGTATACAATCCGTTAGCAAGTTCATCATAAACCAAGTTATGTTTTTGATTGCCTGCTAATAAAGATGTACTAATAACTTTACCGGCCAAGTCCAAAATATTTAGTGTGAAAGTTTCGGTAGGGGCTAATGTTGAAACCTGAAGATTAAAGTGCCCGTTGTTAGGATTTGGGTAGAATTCTATACCTGATTTACTTCCAAATTTATTTGTGCCTAAATGGTATACGGTAACAAATTGACTTGAGTCCACGCAATCACAACCGTCTACAGTTTTCATAAATACCCTAACCTTATATTTACCATCTCCGGGGAAACGATGTGTTGGAACTGCTAAATTGCTAGAGCCTCCACCTTCAAAACTCCATTGATAGAATGGATAGGTCATATTAGGAGGTGTAAATTTATATTCAAATCCGCCTGTACCTGCAGTTTTTATACTAAATCCGCATATCGGAGATTCTTTAATATTAACGGGAAGAGTTATAACATCTTCACAACCACCTAAATTTTTGGCACTAAGGGTTACGTTATAAGTTTGAGCAATGGTTTCTTTATACCTTTTAACAGGAGAAAAAAAGTTGCTACTATCACCATCACCAAATTTCCATTTATAATTAATTATACCGCCACCTTTTGTTTTATTGGTAAATATAACATCGTGTCCTAAGCAGGCATCTAGGGCAGAAAAATTAGCAGCAGGTTGTTGAAGCACTGTAACTTCTTTTTCAAACATAGTTTTACAACCATTATTACCATTTGCAATAAGTTTAATAGTATATAAACCTAAATTTGGGTAATTATGCTGAGGATTCTTATTGTTCGAAAAATTGCTACCATCTCCAAAATCCCAAGTATAGGTCGTAAGCACGCCAGAGGGTTCATTGGATGTATTATTAAATATTACTGGTTTTACATTACAAACAGGGCCATTGTTAAACGAAGCCTCCGGTGAAGCTAAAATTGTAATCGTTTTTAACATTGAATCGGTACAACCAAATTGGCTTGTGGCAACATATTTAACAACTTTAGTTCCTGGTGTGGTATAAACGTGAGTTGGATTGTCTTGATTATTGCCTCCACCATCACCAAATTTCCAATGGCTTCCAAATTGATCCTGAAGTCCAATTGTGGTTAGATTGTTAAAAAGGATTTCAGTTTTGCTGCAATTACCTGTAACGCTAAAGTTGGCCACCGGTCTTACAAATTGATGAGCCTTTTTAGTTAAAAGACTTTTACATCCATTTGAATTTGCTTCTAAAGTTACTTGATAGGTTCCAGCTAATGTATATTTATGTTTAGGATTAACTTTGGCGCTGGTTTTACCATCTCCAAAATTCCATTTATAATTTATTTTGCCTGCACTTATCGAAGTAGTATTAGAAAAACTTAAACTATCACCAATACAAGCGTTGAATACCTTAAATTCTATTTTAGGTATTTCAGTTACAACCACACAAATTGTGGTATCATGTGTGATTTTATAAGGTAAACTCGTTGTTACCAATTTAACACAATAAGTGCCATGAGTGGCATAAACATGTATTGGGCTTTCAATGTCAGAACTATCACCATCTCCAAAATACCACATCTGTGTTAAATTTCCTGAATGAATTTTTGATTTATTTTCAAAAACAACAGGAGTACCATCGCAAGTTGGGGAATTAAATGTGAAATCTGACTTAGGGGTAGGCACAATTCTAATAACACGCTTAACGGTGCTATCGCAAAAATATGGACCCAAATCACTGAAATTAAATATAATGGTAATATTGCTGTCTAGATATTTTGTATGCCCCTTAAAAGATAGGATGGCATTTGTACTCGAAGTTGGAGGTGCAAAGGAGTAATCACTTATCGGTAGGGTTTTGCCTCCCGGAGTTTTTAGCTCAACGTAATTAATTTTCCATTTAGTAATGTGCCCGGCATTATTATAGCCTGTGGGTGGAGTAAATTCATACGTATTGGTTTGATTTAATTTTAACAAATCTGGAGAACCTACTGAACCGGCGTCGAATATGCCTTCAAACGGTGTACTTTTTATCATTGATGCACCTGTGGGGCTAGGCTTAATTTCAGCTTTAACCGCAACTCTATTTGATAAACAAAGTTTGCGATAAAATACACTTCCGTCCCACGAGTATCCACTAATTCCGGTAAACTGAGCATTAGAAACTGATCCACAGTTTATTGTCAAGTCAGCGTTGGAATAACTTAATGTTCCACTTTTAAAGGTAACACATTTTTGAGTTGTATTTCCATCAGCCAAAATATAAAATCCGTATAAATTTCCTGCCGGTACATTTATTGGCTTGGTTAATTTTAATCCTACCATGTGTCCAAATCCCCTGGAGGTAATTGAAACAGATTGGTGAAATGTCCAGGCAGAAGAGTTTGACTCATATCCCGAATAAGTTCCTGTTTTATAATATACACTCACAGTATAGGCTCCAGGATATGCAAATTGCTGCCAAAAGCTATCGATCAAAATTTCATTTGATGCGTTTATATTAAAGAAAGATCCTGAATATTGAATGCCATTAAATCTGTATGGACCTTGGAATGCTGATTGGTCATTATCAAATAATCTAGCATTTTGAGCATAGAAAGTAGTGGTGCCATTTAATGGAGGAGTTAGAAAAGGATTCCCTTCACCAATTATACTTCCACCGGAAGATTGATTATACCAAAACGTTGAATCACCAGCATTTTTAACAACGCCAATACTAACTCTGCTTCCTTTAGCACATGCTGAGCCATCTTTTGCAACAGGATTACCTGCTATGCCGGCAGAAACACGCGTTGTTTTAAAATTATCATTTGTGGTATATCCATCGCCTGAGTAGTTTACAGTTGCACTAAAATTAACACTTCCACCTGCGGTTGTGTTAATATTACCAACATTTACATTTATATTGGCATCAGAAGCTAGAGACCCAGTGTAAGTATAATTTAAGGTGGCTGTTGCAGCACCTGAAACATTTACAGTAACTGGTATATTAGAAATACTATTTGTACCGGCATTTTTAATAACAACATTAACTTGCTGAGATGCACTTGGGCAAGATTTATCATACATTGGGTCTATCCCTGTAATGGTGGCATCTGTTACATAACGAGAAAAAAGTTGAAAATTGTCAATTGCAAAATAGCCTGAATATGTATAGTTGGTAGTGTTATCCCATCTTATTCTTAATTTAAAGGCAGAATATCCTACATAGCTACTTATATTGTATGTAACACGAACAGGTGTAGATGTAACAGAAGTATATGTTGCGTAGGTGGTCCAACTAGAACCTCCATTTAAAGAATATTCGAGAACTGCCCGACCTCCATTATAAAGCTCCATATAATCAAAACTGAGATATAAATTACTTAGCCCGGTTGTATTAACAGAAGGAGTTTCTAAAGCTACATTTTCACCCTGACCATTGGTGGCAGTACCACCTGCTGAACCACCATTATAACTGTCGAAAATGGCATACTTATTGTCAAACGGGGGACCAAAGAAAAATTTGGGGTGCTTGCCAAACATCCAGTAATCATCGGTGGTAATACCTGAAATCATGTTGTTGGTCCACCCAGTTGGCAAACTTGTAGAAGAAGAAAAGTCCTCGTTAATTAGATAACTTTGGGCTTTTATGTTTAGAACAGTGAAAAAGAATAAAGCGAAGATTAATATTGTTTTTTTCATTTGTTAAGTAATTTTGTACTTAACAAATATATAACATATTTGCTATTTAAAATTTAGTTATCTTAAAGGCCGCATTTTATTCATTGATTTTATCATTTTGCGCATGTCTTCGTATTGTTTCATTAATTTATTAACCTCGATAATTGTGTTGCCGCTTCCTGCTGCTATTCTTTTTTTGCGATTTCCGTCAATTATTTCAGGATTTTGTCTTTCTCTTGGTGTCATTGAATGTATCATTGCCTCAATATGCTTAAAAGAGTCATCAGAGATGTCGATATCTTTCATAGCTTTTCCAACACCAGGAATCATACCCATCAAATCTTTTAAGTTCCCCATTTTTTTAATTTGATTTATTTGCTTTAGGAAATCTTCAAAGTTGAATTCATTTTTTCTAAGCCTTTTATCAAGGCGTTCTGCTTCTTCTGCATCATAGGTTAACTGAGCTTTTTCAACCAAAGAAACAATATCTCCCATTCCTAAAATACGGCTGGCCATCCTATCAGGATAAAAAATATCCAATGCTTCGGGCTTTTCGCCCATACTCACAAATTTGATTGGTTTGTTTACAACAGACTTTATGGATAAGGCTGCTCCACCACGTGTATCACCGTCTAATTTGGTAAGTACAACTCCATCAAAGTCTAATCGGTCGTTAAATGCTTTGGCTGTATTTACAGCATCTTGCCCAGTCATACTATCTACCACAAACAAAGTTTCTGATGGATTAACGGTTTTTTTGATGTCAGCAATTTCTGTCATCATTTCCTCATCAATACTCAACCGGCCTGCCGTATCAATAATTACTATATCATGCGATAAAATTTTAGCTTGTTTTATACCATTTGCGGCAATTTGCTTTGGGTCTTTATTATTATCTTCAAAGTAAACGGGAACACCAACTAATTGCCCCAGTACTTTTATTTGTTCAATAGCAGCTGGGCGATAAACATCGCAGGCAATAATATAAGGGCTTCTTCCTTTCGATTTAAGATGATGAGCCAGTTTGCCCGTAAAGGTAGTTTTACCTGAACCCTGTAATCCTGCAATTAATATTACTGCTGGACTTCCTTTAAGATTTATATCAGTTTTGCTACCTCCGAGCAATTCTACCATTTCATCATTTACTATTTTAGTCATTAATTGCCCTGGTGAAATACTGGTAAGCACATTTTGCCCAATCGCTTTATCCTTTATTCCACTTGTAAATTCTTTTGCTATTTTAAAGCTTACGTCAGCATCCAGCAAAGCACGACGGATTTCCTTTACCGTTTCGGCTACGTTTATTTCAGTAATTCTTCCCTGACCTTTCAGGGTTTTTATGGCTTTTTCGAGGCGAAGACTTAGGTTTTCAAACATGGCTGCAAATATACTTTTGGTAAAAAGATATTGCTATGATTTTTTGGTTAGAATTAAATCAAAATGAGAAATATATATCCCCTCAACATTGCAGAAAGTTAGGTTGCTGCAAAATGGTAATTGTACCGGATATTGAAAAGCTACGATAATTAGCACCCATAGCTTTTAGATGGTTCATATAGACTCCCCTATGAATCTGCTTACCTTTATAAATATCGTACCTTTCATCATTAATAGTGATGTTCTGAAATATTTTTTCGCCTGAACAATTAAAAATTTCAATACTAAAATTTCGACCCAAAATTTTAGTATTGTTATAAAAAAAAAGAGATTTAGTAAAAATTATTTCATTTCCGCCATCCTCATTTGGTGAAAAAGCATTTGGAAAGTATACAGTAGAAGGGGACATAAGGCAAGAAATATTTTAAAAGCTAGTTTCTTTATTATTACCTGAGGCGGCATATTATTTTGGTATTTTACGAAATTGTACTTTCCACAACCACCGTTTATTTATTTTTAGATAAGTATTTCGCTAAACTTTAATATTTTCGCAGGCATACAGTTTCAGTCAGTTTTTATCATGAAAAAGAACCCATCAATATTAATTACAAATTTTTGTTTCGTAGTATTCTTTATACTTCTATTTGCTAATTGCAGCAAGCACGATAATTCTAGAAAACTTCTTGAGCAGGCTTTGAAAAATAAAGATTATGCCACCGCGGCATTTGCTTACAATAATTTGTTATTAGCCGATTCGTCAAATCTTGAATACAAAGATTCTTTGGCCAGGATATATATCAAATCAGGAAATTATGAGGGTGGGGTAAGATTGGGTGAACAAGTATTGGCTAAGCAACCAAAAAATTTGAAACTATTAGAACTGGTTGGAATTGGAAATGGAAGATTAAATAATATTGATAAGGCTGTGGCAAACTTTAACGCGTTGTTTGTGGCTTCTCAGGATTATACTTATTTATATAAAATTGCTGGGATGTGTTTTGACAGTCAAAAATACAATGAAGCTGATAGCTTGGCCGATATTATGATTGCGAAAGCCGATACAACTAAAAGAATTGAACTTCAGTTGCCTAGCGGCAAAAGCCAGTCTGTGCCTATAGTTGCGGCTTGCTATAATATGAAAGGCGCTATTTTAGCTGAAATGGCTGACAGAACAGGAAATGTTGAGCATATTAAAAATGCAGTACCTTATTTTCAAAAAGCTTTAAAAATTTATCCCGAGTTTTCATTTCCAAGATTATACCTAGAAAGAATAGCCCAATATATGCAAAGTGGTGGCCGCTAATTAAGGTTTCCAGGGGATGTCTTCACCATGTTGTTTTAAGGTGATATACCGCGATAAAACAAATAAATGATCGGAAAGGCGGTTCAAATAACGAATAATAATTTCTTCTACTTTTTCATTAATTGAAAGTTCTACCACACAACGTTCACCGCGGCGGCAAACTGTACGGGCTATGTGGCAATAACTGTTTTGCAATGAACTTCCCGGCAAAACAAAAGTCATTAATGGGGGCAATTCACTCTCCATTCTGTCAATGTCTTTTTCCAATTGTTCAATATCCGCATCCAATATTTCAGGTAGTTTCATTCGTCCTTTTTCGGGATGAGAAGCCAAGTGAGAACCGATGGTAAAAAGAACATCCTGTATTTTTTGGAACAATTGGGGATTTGAAATTTCTTCAATATTTCTAAGCACTCCAATCCACGAGTTTAGTTCGTCTAAGGTTCCGTATGCCTCAATTCTATGGTTTGATTTTTTTACCCTAACACCGCCTATCAGGGAGGTTTCGCCCTTATCACCTGTTTTTGTATAAATTTTCATAAATTCCTTATCTTGAACATTTAATTATTAAAACAATGATTGCCACCAAAAACATAGCAATAGATAATTTATTGATGCTATGCATCGCACTAAGATAGGAGTTGCCTTTAGCTTCCGGATTTTTTTTGAAGGTGATATAACCCCATATTTTATTTAATATTTCCATTTTTTTTATTTTAGTTAAAATAGTTGTAAAGGTTTAAACAGTAGCTAGTTAAATATTTTATCAAAAAAACAAGTTACTATTTTAACCCTTACAACGAATAAATTTAGACTGTAAATCCTTGCCAATATCTTTTCGGTAAAACATCCCGTCAAAATGAATATTTTTAATGCTTGAATAACTTTTATCCAAAGCCTCATTCATCGTTTCACCAAATGAACTCACCGCTATCACTCGGCCACCGTTGGATTGTAGTTTGCCATCGGTTATTTTTGTTCCTGCGTGATATACAATGCTGTTAGTTACGCTTCCTATTTCAATGGTTTTACCTTTTTCATAATCTCCCGGATAACCACCGGCAACAAGCATTACCGTGGTGCAAAAGCGTTCGTCCAATTGCGGTACTATTTCCGAAAATGTTCCGTTTTTTGCCTTGTTAATTATTTCACTCAGGCTGTTTTTTAGTCTTGGTAATACCACCTCTGTTTCAGGGTCGCCCATTCGGCAGTTGTATTCAATCACAAACGGATTGCCTTCCACATTGATTAATCCAAAAAACACAAACCCTCTGTAGCCAAATGGTTCATTTTGCAATCCCGTCATGGTAGGTTTAACAACTTGTTCAATCACTTTGTTTTTAAAAGTTTCATCCACAAATGAAACGGGTGAAACGGCTCCCATTCCTCCTGTATTTGGACCGGTGTCTTTTTCGCCTATGCGCTTGTAATCTTTGGCTTCAGGCATTAATAGATAATCCTTTCCATCCGTAATGGCAAAAAAGGAAACCTCTATTCCCTTTAAAAATTCTTCAATAACAATCGTGCTACTTGCTTGTCCAAATTGTCCGCCAAGCATTTCGTCTACACAATTTTCAGCCTCGGTAAGGGTTTCAGGTATTACTACCCCTTTTCCTGCTGCCAATCCGTCGGCTTTAATGACATAAGGCGGGTTCATAGTTTTTAAAAATGCTTTGGCTTCCGTTTCCTCACCTTTTATAAACGATTGATATTTGGCGGTAGGAATGCCATATTTGGCCATAAATTTTTTGGCAAATTCTTTACTACCTTCCAACAAAGCTCCGGTTTTATCCGGGCCAAAAACATAAATATGCTTTAAATTTTCGTTGCTTTCAAAATAATTGCGTATACCTGCCACTAGTGAATCTTCGCCACCGGGCAATAGGGTATCAATGGCATTGTCGAGACAAAATTTACCTATGGCTTCAAAATCCAGAATAGATAAATTTAAATTGGTACCGTAAGCCGCTGTTCCTGCATTTCCGGGAGTTATAAAAATATTTTCTTTGGGAAGTTCCTTAGCCAGTTTCCATGCGAAGGTGCATTCACGACCGCCTGACCCTAATATTAAAATACGCATCATTATGCCGCAAAAGTAAAATAAAGTTCTAAGTTCTGGGAGGCTATATTCTCCAAGATAATTTGTATTTTTTTAATGGAGAATAGGTAATGTAAAATAATTATTCCATACTAAGTTTCCTTATAATGGAGTTCCCGCTTGTATCACTAATTACCAGAGTATATAATCCTTTTGTGAGTTTTTGGGTGATTGTATTCAATTCAAAACTATATAACTCTTTTTCTAAAAGAAGTTGTCCCTCCGAAGTATAGAGCTTTAAATAAAACTTACCGGCTTTATTTATCTCAATATTAAATTTGTCTTTAGCCGGGTTTGGGAATAAGACAACTTCAAATGGTTTAATACTGCCAATGGGTCGAATACCAGTAGCACTCTTGCATGGGAGAGTATCAATCCTAATATCCATCATGTCATCTGCAAATGGACAAACCCCTTCGGCCTCAGTAAAGGCTGTAATCCTAATGAAAGTAATACTGTCTTTTCTCGGCTGAATTGTAAAAGTGGCAGGATTACTATTGCTCAATTGTTGCTTATTTTCAAAACTAGCTTTATCAGAATTGAAACTGTGTACCCAACTTATTTTACTGGTAGTATATGAAGAGTTAGCTGTTAGTTTTATTATCATGGGGTCTCTTCTGCATGTATCTATATTTTGAGTAAGAATTTGAATTCGGGGTGTACTTTGGACAAAAACTCTCAAACTTTTTGAAGTATCACACTTAGTTGTTGGATGGATGTATGTATACCAAAGAAATATATTTTTATCTCTGTCAGCCACACCAACTGAGCCTGGCTTAAACTTAGAGCCACTTATGATTCCGGCTACCGTGCTTGTCCAGGTTCCCCCGGCCGGACTCGCATTAAGTGTTACATCACCATCCAATTCACAAAATTTACCTTGGTCGCCATTTGGTGTTAAACCTAAACTAACACTGGGTATTGGATTAATGTGTAGTTCCATTTCTTTTATAACAATACATCCACCGGAGTTATAAGTATAACGCATCCAGTATAAACCAGGACCTTTTTGTAAGGTTAAATAATTGGTATTTAAGGTATCACAGCTCCTCAAACCAATTTTTAAATTGGCAGAATCACGATACCCACTTTTGTTTATCACACTCCAGCAGCCGCCTTGCGGTTGTGCATTGGAAATCATGGTTAGATTTACTATACCGGCATCAATGCACAATTCAGGAAAAGCATTCATTGTTATTGTTGGTACCTTAACAATGGTAAATGTGGCAGTGTCTTTATTAAAACATCCGGCTCCATCCTGAATGGTTATTTCAAGAATAATGGAATCTGATGTTTTTGTGCCAAGGTTTATGGTTCCTGAATCCACTTTTAACCGGAAGTCAAAATTTAAGGTTGCATCCGCATCGTATACCAAATCATTGATTGTATTGTTTCTACCTCCGTTTTTTGGCAGAGTCTTTAGTAATTTCCACTTAATAGCAGCTAGTGCATTAAGATTAATTGGTGCTATTATTTGGGGTTTAAGAGCAACTTCATTTTTATCCTGACAAAATGTGCCATCCTTTAGCAGAACCGCCGGCAAAGGGTTAATTCTGAAATATGTGCTATCTTTATTAATGCAGGATGTAGTTGGATCCTGATAGGTATAGTATAATGAAAAAGTACCTGATTTGATAGGATTGCAAGCCTGAGAGGTTTGGAAAACATTGCTGCTGACTAATTTTGAATTTTGCCTACAGCTCCAGGTACCCCCTGATGGGCTTGCAAAGGTTGAACTTCCCAAATCAATGTTTCCGTAGTCGCAACAATATTTTTGGGAAGAAATTAGAGTTATTTTAGGAAGACTATAAACCTTTACATTGATTACGGATGATATACCTGTGTCGCAGGTATTAATTCCCTGAACTCTGACATCTCCTCCTGAACCATAAAAAATAACTGTGATTGTATCTGAATTTGAACCTGAAATAATCTGAGTCCCCGATGGTAAAATCCACTTATATGAAGTTGCAAATCCAATGGCAGGAACAATAAAGGTCACTTTTTGTCCATGACAGGTAGTATTTTTACCAGATATGTTACCGGCATTATCCGGAGATGTGCATCCAACAACATTGATTAGAGGAGTTATTGTAAAAAAAATAAAAAGACAAATTGATAAGGTTCCAAGTTTTTTATATTTACCCATAATTCAGGTTGGTTATTATATTTAGACGAATATAAAAATTAAATGGTTGTATTGTCTAATAAAAGTATTTTTATGACGAGTTTCTGCACAAATACTTGCTTCCAAGTCAGCATTTCGCCTTAAGGATATGCGCAATTGCTAGTTGACCTTATTATTTTAAATGACCATATCCATTCGCTCCTTTTGCTCTAATTGCCTGGATTTAAAGGATGCTGAATACCATAGAAATTGGTTAAATTCAGTCAATTGACGTTTTGACACTTTACAGTTAATAATTGCCCCAACAATCCTGCAACTTTGCGCCAAGAACTCCAAACTTTCTGCGATATTTGCCAAATTATTTTTTGGAACAAAATTTGAGTTAAAAACACACCATGATAGCATCAATAGTAAAAAGTATTACAAACCTTTTTGGAAATAAATCGCAACGTGACGTTAAAGATCTTTGGCCTGTAGTAGCCGAAATAAACCAACATTTTGACAGTTATGCAGCACTTAGCAATGATGAACTTAGAAATAAAACTGCTGAGTTTAAAAGCCGCATAGCCGAGTATTTATCAGATATTGACCAGCAAATAACTGCTCTAAGGCATGAAGGAGACAATTTGCTTTCTGAAGAAATAGGTAGAAAGCAAGATGTATATGACCGCATCGATAAACTTGAAAAAGAGAAAGACCAATTGCTGGAGGAAGTTTTAAAAGAACTTTTGCCCGAAGCTTTTGCCCTGGTAAAAGAAACCAGTCGCAGGTTTTCTGAAAATCCTGAACTTATTGTTAGTGCCACACCAAACGACAGAGAACTTGCTACCACCGAAGATTTTGTAGAAATACGAGGCGATAAAGCGGTATATAAAAACTCATGGGATGCCGCCGGACTTACCGTTAACTGGAACATGGTGCATTATGATGTGCAGTTGATAGGAGGAATGGTATTGCACTCTGGTAAAATATCAGAAATGGCTACGGGTGAAGGAAAAACATTGGTTTCAACCTTGCCGGCCTATCTTAATGCCATTGGCGGAAGAGGGGTACATATAGTAACAGTGAACGATTACCTAGCCCGACGTGACTGTGAATGGAATGGGCCGTTATTCAAATTTCATGGTTTGTCGGTAGATTGTATTGATTACCATCAGCCCAATTCGCCTGAAAGAAAAAAGGCCTATATGGCTGATATTACTTATGGTACCAATAACGAGTTCGGTTTCGATTACCTAAGAGATAATATGTGCCACGACCCTGAAGAACTGGTGCAGCGCAAGCATCATTTTGCCATGGTAGATGAGGTGGATTCAGTATTGATTGATGATGCCAGAACACCATTAATTATTTCGGGACCGGTGCCAAAAGGCGACCAACATGAATTTGCCAACTTGAAACCACGTATTGAAAAAATTGTGGAAGCACAAAAAAAATACGTGAACGGAGCATTGCTGGAAGCCAAGCGACTAATTGAAGCCGGTGATGAAAAAGGAGGAGGATTGGCTTTATTGCGTTGCCACCGTGGATTGCCCAAAAATAAAGCCTTAATAAAATTTTTGGGAGAACAGGGAAATAAAGTAATCCTTACAAAATCTGAAAGCTATCACTTAGCCGACCAACAGCGTGAAATGCCAAAAGCTGATGCCGAACTTTATTTTACTATTGACGAAAAAAATAACAGCATTGAGTTAACGGATAAAGGGATTGAAAATATTACCTCATCCGGTGAAGATAAGCACTTTTTTATATTACCGGATGTGGGTTCGGAAATAGCCGAAATAGAAAAAGGAACCCTCGAAGAAAAGGAAAAAGCAATACGAAAAGAAGAATTGATGCGTGAGTTTTCAATCAAATCAGAGCGTATTCATTCGATTAACCAATTGCTAAAAGCCTACACCATTTTTGAACGTGATATAGAGTACATTGTTCAGGATGGAAAAATAAAAATTGTGGATGAGCAAACCGGTCGTGTTTTGGATGGCCGTCGATATTCTGATGGCTTGCACCAAGCCATTGAAGCCAAAGAAAACGTGAAGGTAGAAAATGCCACACAAACTTTTGCTACAGTAACGCTTCAAAACTTTTTCAGAATGTATCATAAGCTGGCAGGTATGACCGGTACGGCCGAAACAGAAGCCGGTGAACTTTGGACTATTTATAAACTGGATGTGGTGGTTATTCCATCGCATCGCCAAATTATAAGAAACGACATGGAAGATTTGGTTTATAAAACCAAACGTGAAAAATACAATGCAGTAATTGATGAAATAGTAAGCCTCACAAGCAAAGGCCGCCCGGTATTGGTGGGAACTACTTCGGTTGAAATTTCAGAATTATTGAGTAAAATGCTTTCCATGCGTAAAATAAAACATAATGTATTGAACGCCAAGCAACATCAGAAGGAAGCGGATATTGTGGCCGAAGCCGGGCAAGCATCATCGGTTACTATCGCTACCAACATGGCAGGTAGGGGAACGGATATAAAACTTGGGGCAGGAGTAAAAGAAGCCGGAGGTTTGGCCATTATTGGTACCGAGCGACATGAAAGCCGTCGTGTTGACAGGCAGTTGCGTGGTCGTGCCGGCCGTCAGGGAGATCCAGGTAGTTCACAGTTTTTTGTGAGTTTGGAAGATGATTTAATGCGATTGTTTGGAAGCGATAGAGTTTCTAAAATAATGGATAGGTTCGGTTACAAAGAAGGGGAAGTTATTCAGCATTCCATGATTTCCAAAACGATTGAACGGTCGCAAAAGAAAGTGGAGCAAAATAACTTTGGTACCCGTAAGCGGTTGCTGGAGTATGATGATGTAATGAATAAGCAACGAACCGTAATTTACTCATTGCGTAAAAACGCTTTGTTTGGCGATAGATTGTCAGTGGACATAAATAACATGTTATTTCAATGGAGTCATGAAAAGGTAGCTCAAATGAAACAGGAAGCCAACTTTGAAGACTTTAAAATGGATGTATTACGAAACATGGCTTATGATCCTGAAATAACCGAGGAAGATTTTAATAAATTGAAAGACGAGGAATTGTCTGAAAACTTATTTGATTTGCTAAATCACCATTACAATGAAAAATCATTACACATTCGTCAAGCTGCGTTGTCAGTTTTTAAACGTATGCAGATGGAAAAAAACGGACAGATTGAAAATATCATTGTACCATTTACTGATGGGGTAAAAACCCTTAATGTGGTAGCTAATGTTAATAAAACCATTGAATCTGACGGTAGAGAATTGATAGGCAACTTTGAAAAATATGTAACACTTGCCAGTATTGATGACCATTGGAAAGAACATTTGCGCGAATTAGATGATTTGAAACAAGCTGTGGCTACAGCCTATTTGGAACAAAAAGACCCGTTGTTAATATACAAACAAGAATCGTTTAATTTATTTGGGGAGATGATTTCAACTCTAAATAATGAAATCCTATCTATGATTTTTAAAGGGTTCATTCCAAACGGTGACGAAGACGATTTGAAAGAAGCCCGTCAACTTAGACAAAAAACAGATATGAGTCGTCTTAAAACAACCCGAGATGATGCAGGACAGCCAAATCCAAATCAACAAGCTATAGATAGTTCAGCACCACAACCCGTGCATCAAAATCCTATAATAGCAGGCCCTAAAGTGGGAAGAAATGACCTTTGCCCTTGCGGTAGCGGACAAAAATATAAAAAATGCCATGGTAAAGAATTAAATTAACAAATGATAATATAGGCTTATGAAAAAGGTAATATTGTTGATGTCTCTTTGCACGTCGTTCTTTTCAACTGTTGGTCAAGGCAAAGTAGAAATTTTTGCAGACTCTCAATTAAATGAGATAGTAAAAATACGTTATGAGCGTAAAAAAGTTGCCGATGCAAAACCTGATACATTGCAGGTTCAAGGGTATAGAGTGCAGGTGTATTTTAGTAACGATAGAAAAAAAGCCTATGCGATGAAGGATAAGGTTATCAAACTGCATCCTGAATATTCAAACGAAGCTTATGTTGTTTATCAATCCCCAAATTATAAAGTTAGGGTTGGTAACTATATCAAAGAATCAGAGGCTAAACCATTGGAGCGATTGCTTGCTAAAAGTTTTGAAAACGTATTTATAGTTAGGGATAAAGTTAGGTATATTAAAAATAAACCTAAAGAAAACGAAGACTAAAATTAAGGCTATGTAGCCCCTTAAACATAGCTAACTTATAACCAATTATTGTCAACAAATTTATCATGATTAAATTTAAGTTATCTATTTTCCTTTTAATCCTTTCCTTTCAGTTTTATCATTTACAGGCACAAAACAAAAAAAGTAAGCCTCCCAAAAATATTATCTTTTTAATTGGCGATGGTATGGGGCTTTCGCAAATTAGTGCTGGAATGGTATATAGAGAAGGAGATTTAAACTTGGCCCGTTTTAAACGTGTAGGATTTAGTAAAACTCAAAGTTCGGATAATTTCATAACTGATAGTGCTGCCGGCGCTACTGCCTTCTCCATAGGCGAAAAAACATACAATGGAGCCATTGGATTAGATAGTTTAAAAAAACGCAAACCCACCATTCTTGAAATAGCGGAATCAAATGGGTTGTCAACAGGTTTGGTGGCTACTTGTGCCATAACGCATGCCACTCCGGCTTCCTATATTGCCCATCAACCTAGCCGCCGAATGAATGAGGAGATTGCCTATGATTTTACCAAAACAGATGTAGATGTGGTAATCGGGGGGGGAAAGCATTATTTTGAAACCCGTAAGGATGGCATCAATCTTTTGGATACTTTAAGAAATAAAGGATATGAAGTGGTGGATAGCACCGTTGATTTTACAAAACTAACCTCTTCAAAATTTTATGCATTTAGCAATAATTATCATGTTCCGTCTATGAAAGATGGGCGTGGCAGTTTTTCTGAAAAAGCTTCATTAAAAGCCATTGATGTTTTGAGCAAAAATAAAAAGGGGTTTTTCTTAATGATTGAAGGTTCGCAAATAGATTGGGGTGGTCATGACAATGATGCGGATTATATAGCTCGTGAAATGGTAGATTTTGATATCACAATAGGTAAAGTATTGGACTGGGCTGAAAAAGATGGCAATACATTGGTGGTTATTACTGCTGACCATGAAACAGGTGGGTTTGCCCTAGATAGCGGCTCTATAAAAAATAAATTTATTAAAGGAGCATTTACCTCAAAAGAACATACAGGAACAATGGTTCCTGTGTTTGCATATGGCCCCGGTGCCGATGAATTTACAGGTATTTATGAAAACAACAAAATTTTTCATAAGATGATTCGGTTGTTTCGATTTAAGAAGTGATATTTATTTGTCGGTAAATATTTTGTCGTTAATGACAGTATTTACAATGTAATTGCTAAAGTTAAATATAATTGTTCCGATTGTTTTTGTTGAAGAATCTTTTGATTTGGTTGATTTTGAATTTATATCCGCAGAAACCATTTTGGGAACCTTAAATTTTTTCATGTCTATAGTAAAAATGGTTTTATCTGGAAGACACAGGTTTGCATATTTACCATAAAAATTTTCTATTAAAATTACACCATTTGATTTAGAGGTGATTTGCATTTTTAAAGGGCAATTGGTATTAGGATTTATCCAAAATTTTGCCATCATCACATCTCCTTCTTCTTTAGGAATAACATTAATTATTATGCAATTCTGTTTTTGAACTTTTTCTGTTCCGTTTAAAACGGCAATGTATTTAGTAGAATCTTTTATAAAATTATAGATTAGAAACGGATTATCTTTCGGTAAAAAAGCAATTCCTTTAAATTTAAACTTAAATTTTAATGGGGCCTTGTAATAGGATTTACCGGTTATTGTATCAATATTGATGGATGGAATATTGAAGTCGACATGTACCTTGTTTTTAAACGTTTTTACTTTAGAAAATTTGTTGTAGGTATTTAACAATATTTGATTAGCAGTTTGAGAAAAGGCATTAAAGCCAATTATCACAAATAGAATAACAAGTGTTTTTTTCATTATTGGGTAATATCTTTTCTTTTGAAATGATAGAATGTGATGGCAAGAAATAGGACAATATGCAGAACTAAAACACCAATAGAAACGAAAATTTGTTCAGTAGGTAATGGGTTATCAAATAAGTTTCGCCAAATAATCATGTGGGTTGTAAATAAAAACGGTTTTAGTTGATTGAAAACCGGCAAATCGAAGGTGCCAATGATGGTAAACAAAATGATGACACTCATCGTAATAATAATTGGAGCAATTGAATTTTCGGAAAATACAGAGAGTAATAATGCCAAAGTAACAACCACTGATAGGCTAAGAAAAGCAATACCAAATGCTGCAATAAATCTCCAGGCAGAATCAGCGCCTCGTATGATGGTTAATGAATCGCTTTTAAGTACAACCAAATCACCACTTCCAAAAATAGCAAGTGATACTACCCAGGCCAAAATACCCAACCAAAGAACCAGCAGAAAGGTGTAAATTTCATTTGCAAGTAGTTTAGCCCAAAGTATTTTACTTCGCGAAACGGGTTTGGTAAGCAAGGAGCGAATCGTTCCTGCCGCAGCTTCACCCGAAATAGCATCTCCTGAAACCAAAGCGACCAACAATGGCATTTGAACAATTAAAGCTTGTAGCAAAATAAAACATACCATATTGCCATTAAAGGTTAGGTTTTCAATCTGAAATGATTCATCCAGCGATTGTATTAAAAAATCCCAATAGGATTTTCCATCAGCATACAATGCAATTTGAATTACAATTGCAATAGCAGTAACAGCAGAAAAACCAATATAGGAGCGTGGTTTTGAAAAAATTTTAAATAATTCTATTTTGGTAAGTTGCCACATCAGCCTTCTCTTAATTGGTAAGGTTTAAAAATAAATCTTCAAGTTTTTTTCGAGTTGTAAACCCAAATAAAGGCTGCTTGCTATTTACAATATCCTTATGCAAAGCAGGTATTTGGTCTCTATCAATTTTTATCGTTAAAGTACTATTGGTTTTATTTGTTACTTTATAAGGACTGGATGTGTTTTGTAGGTACGTGTTCAAACTTTCTGCATCATTTGTTTCAATAATTACAGACATGTCTCTGTCAGAAAGCAATTCACTCGCCTTTCCCTGAACAACTTTTTTGCCTTTTTCAATAATTATGAAACTATCCACCATTAGTTCCAGTTCAGAGAGAATATGTGATGATATAATAATGGTTTTATTAAAATCGGTTTTAAGTTGTTTTATTATTTTTCTAAAGTCAATAATACCGCTTGGATCCAATCCATTGGTAGGCTCATCCAGGATAATAATTTCGGGGTTGTGAATTAACGATTGTGCAATACCAAGTCGCTGTTTCATTCCTTGTGAAAACGTTTTAACCAATGTTTTTTCTTTACCACTTAATCCAACCATTTCCAAAGTTTCCATAAGTTTTGATGTATTAGGATTAACTCCATACATTTTTGCACTTATTTCCAGGTTTTTGAGTGCAGAAATATTGATATAGAAATCAGGTTTTTCTACAATACAACCGATGTTTTTTAAAAATGATTCTCGGTGGTTTTTTATAGAATTGCCGTTATATAATATTTCACCTGAATCAGGTTTTATAAGGGTTAAAATGCAACGAATGGTTGTAGACTTGCCGGATCCATTAGAACCTAGAAACCCAAATATGTCTCCTTTTGGAACCTCCATATCCAAGCCATTCAAAGCTTTAAAATTTCCAAAAGTTTTGTAAAGGCTTTTTACCTCAAGTATTGACTCCATTAAATAAGCCTTAATTGCCGGTGTTGAATGATAGAATAAACACATCAATATTAACACGAGAGATCGCAAATAGTTTAAAATAAATGAAATGATTTTAAAATAAAAAAAGCATTCATTTCTGAATGCTTTCCAATATTTTTCAGTTTTAGAATTCTATGCCTTAGGGGCTATAGAAACAAAAGAACGGTTGTCTTTTTTCTTTTTGAAAACCACGGTTCCATCTACCAAGGCAAATAGAGTATGATCTTTGCCAATACCAACACCATCACTTGGGTGGTGCTTGGTTCCACGTTGTCTTACAATAATGTTACCTGCAATTGCAGCTTGACCACCAAATAATTTCACACCTAAGCGTTTGCTGTGTGATTCTCTTCCGTTTTTTACCGATCCGGCTCCTTTTTTGTGTGCCATTTTATTATCCTTTTATTGATTCGATTTGAATTCTTGTTAAATATTGTCTGTGTCCACGCTTAAGTCTGTAACCTTTTCTGCGTTTCTTTTTAAATACAATTACTTTATCACCTTTTAAATGAGAAAGAACTTTTGCTTTAACACTAGCACCACTAACTGTTGGCGAACCAATTTTAATTTTACCATCATTATCTACAAACAATACATTGTTAAACTCAACTGAACTGCCTTCATCATTTGCCAAGCGATGAACATAAAGGTTCTGGTTTTCAGAAACCTTGAATTGTTGGCCGGCTATATTTACTATTGCGTACATATCTTTTAAGGGCTGCAAAAGTAATTATTAAATTCAAATATTCAAATGGGTTTTACAAAATTGTTTAAAAACGTAGAGACGCAATATTTTGGGTCTCTACCAAATGTGCCCGGTAGCAGATTCGAACTGCCACAGCCTAAGCCACCACCCCCTCAAGATGGCATGTCTACCAATTTCATCAACCGGGCTTTTATTTGTTGCAAAGATATTTATTTTTAAGATTTAGAGATATGAGAAATTTCGCTATCTAAATATTTTCAAATTATCTCATAACTAAAAATGTAATCGTCTTACAAATATTTAAGCCGAAGCACTTTTTCCGTAAGCCAACAAAAATGCTTTTAAAAATGGATTTAAGTTTCCATCCAATACACCGGAGGCATCACTTGATTCACATGCTGTTCTTACATCCTTTACCAATTTGTATGGGTGCAAAACATAATTACGGATTTGTGAACCCCATTCTATTTTCATTTTACCGGCTTCTACTTTATCACGTTCTTCGTTTCGTTTTCGTATTTCCAGTTCATACAATTGAGATTTAAGCATTTTCATCGCTTTTTCTTTATTTCCCAATTGCGAACGGTCTTGCTGGCATTCTATAATAATACCTGAGGGTAAATGCCTAAGTCTAACAGCAGTTTCAACTTTATTTACATTTTGTCCACCGGCTCCACTACTTCGGTAGGTTTGCCATTCGATTTCTGCAGGTTTTACTTCTATTTCAATGGTATCATCCACTACAGGGTAGCAATAAACTGAAGCAAAAGATGTGTGACGCTTTGCATTGCTATCAAAAGGAGAAATACGAACCAAGCGATGAACGCCATTTTCACCTTTAAGATAGCCGTAAGCAAACTGTCCTTTTATTTCAATTGAGCAACTTTTAATCCCTGCAACATCTCCGCTTTGTTCGTCTACAATGGAAACGGTATATCCATTTTTTTCTGCCCACATAATGTACATACGCACAATCATGCTGGCCCAATCACAACTTTCTGTTCCACCAGCACCTGCGTTAACCTGAATAATTGCATCCAACTGGTCTTCCTCGCCACTCATCATGTTCTTAAACTCTAGGTCATCTATTAATAATAAAACTTGATTATACTGAATATCCAGTTCCTCCTCGGTTACTTCGTCCATTTCATGAAATTCAACAAGAACTTCCAAATCGGCAATTCCTTTTTCAATTTCATTATAGGCATCTACCCAAATTTTTTTGGAGCGAATGTTTTTTAGGAAAATTTCAGCTTTTTTTGAGTCATCCCAAAAATTGGGAGCTTGGGTTTGTTGTTCTTCGTCTTGTATGAGTATTACCTTCTGTTCAATGTCAAAGATACCTCCCCAGGGCCTTAGATCTGCCCTTTAATTCCAAAAATTGTTCGTTAGTCATTACTATTTAAGACTTAACAAAAGTTTTTTCATCTCTTTAATTTCTTCCTTACTTTTTTCACGTTCCGAGCGTTGAACAAGAGTTAAAAGGTATTCAAGATCGGTGATTAACCCCTCTTCCTCTTCCCCTTCTTCATCTTCATCGGCTGAAAACCCAATGTTAAAATCTCCGTTTTCGTCAATGTGCTCGTAGGCTAAACGTAATATTTTAATAACCGCAGGGTCACCTTCTTCGCGAGCCATTTCGCGCAAGGCTTTAAGATTTTTTGATACCCATTCAGCGTCAAATTCTTTGGCAGATTTGGCTAAAATTTTATCAGCAAGTTCTATGGCTTTTGGATTGTGCATTGTTGTAATTTTGAAGTCGCGAAAGTAAGGATTTTTTTTGATTTGAAAATTTGAAAATGGAAATTTGAAATTGCTTTTACACGAAATACCAATCACTATTTTTAACAATTACAACCAGTCACCAAAATGCAAGCAGAACTTTTAACCATTGGCGATGAAATACTTATTGGCCAAATCATAAATACAAATGCCGTATGGATGGCCAAGGAACTCAATTATATTGGAGTTTCCATAAAACAAATAACTTCAGTAAGTGATAATAAAAACCATATAATAGAGGCTTTGGATGCCGCATTGAACCGGGCTGATGTGGTATTGATTACAGGTGGATTGGGCCCAACAAAAGACGATATTACAAAAACTACATTGAGCGAATATTTTAATGTGGGGTTAAAAAAGGAGGAAAGAGTCATTGATTTTATTAAAGAAAATTTTGTAAAACGAGGTATTCAATATTTACCGGTACACGAACAACAAGCTATGATTTTGGAAAATAGTGAAATTCTCTTTAATCATAACGGCACTGCACCAGGCATGTGGATTGAACATAATGGTAAAATTATTATTTGCATGCCTGGTGTTCCTTTTGAAATGAGGGGTATTATGAGCAAATACGTTTTACCGAAATTGAAAACACAATTTCAACTTCCAGTGATTATACATAAAACTTTGGTAACCATTGGACTTCCTGAATCAACCTTGGCTGATATGATAGCTGAAGTTGAGGATTCAATGCCCAACCATATTAAGTTAGCTTATCTGCCAAATTTTGGTTTAGTAAGATTACGCCTTTCGGGTATTGGGAAGGATAAAAACATATTACAGTCATCAATGGAAGATTATGCCTCACAAATCCTTGAAATAATTCCAAAAGATAATATTGGTGCTACCGAAGATTTAAAACCTGAGGAAATAATTGGGAAACTGCTAATAAATACAAAACAAACCTTAGCCATTGCCGAAAGTTGCACCGGGGGATATATCTCGCATCTGGTTACCACAGTTCCAGGAAGTTCGGAGTATTTTATTGGTTCGTTAATAGCTTACAGTTATCAAATAAAAATTAATAATTTAGGAGTAAAAGCTGAAACCTTAGAAAAATATGGAGCCGTTAGTGAGGAATGCGTAAGAGAAATGGTGGAAGGAATAAAAAAGAATTTTAAAACAGATTTTGCAATCAGCACAACAGGAATTGCCGGCCCGGGTGGAGCAACGGCTGATAAACCTGTTGGATTAGTTTGGATAGCGGTAGCAGGACCCCATGGAATAGTTACCCGAAAAATAATAGCTAATGGCGAACGGATTAATGTAATAGAACGAACTTCTTTGGTAGCTTTGGATATGCTTAGAAGAGAAATTTTAAAGGATTAATGCAGCTTATAAATTTCCATAATACTACTTAGTATTTTTGGAAAGTCAATCTTCAGGTCAATCAATTTTCCGGTATGAATATCAAAAACCCAACCATGCACCATTAAGCCTCTTTCATGTTGAGCTCCTTGAACTGCTGAGGTCTAAATAAGATTGATACATTGTTCCTGTAAATTTAATTTCACCAGTCGATTATATAGATCTTTTTCCATTGTAATTTTATTTAGTGCATCCTTGAGAGTTCTGCATATATCTCTAATATTTCTTAACCATAGGAATTGTTTTTCGAAGTTGAAGTTTTAAAATATTAAAGTAGGTATTAATGACGGCATAGCAAATCTTTTTGAACATCTATGTCCTGAATTATTCTTCTAACGTTGGCGGTAAATATTCGACTGTTATTAGTAAATCCTCCTCAAAGCTTGTGAGGTTCCCAAAGACGTTCATATGCTTGATTATTTTTAAAACCAACATAAAATGCTTCCGCGGTGCCTATTGTTCCTATTGGTAAAATGAGTACAGCCAAAAATGTCCAATCTAAAAAAAATATAAAGAGGTAATTACGGTGCTTGAAATAACAGATCTTATCAGATTTTTTTTTCAAAAGGCCGTAAGACTTTTACTCTAAATACTTTTCCAACATACATAGTTTCAAAAAACAAATATTATGGTGCAAATAGCATGAGAAATTTAAAATGGATATTTAACGAACCATTAAAAAATAAGAAAAATCTTTGAAGAAGGACGTAATTACTCCCCTTCAGGTTTCTTTTCCATAGGGCCACGTTTGTAAATTATAAGGCCGTTCAAAAAATTACGAAGTATTTGATCACCACACGCTTTAAAATTTGGGTGGTCATCTTTTCTAAACAAAGCAGTGAGTTCACTTTCAGTAATCCTGAAATTTACAAGTTGGCATATTTCCACTATATCAGAATTGCGTAAATGAAGTGCCACCCTTAGTTTTTTTAGTATATCGTTGTTACTCATGCGTACTTTTTTTGATAATGCAAAATTAAGAAGTTACTGCCTTAAGATATTTTTGAAACTGAAATTTTATTCGGAAAGCTCAACTTGTAGAATAATTGGTACTTTCATTACAGGGCCATCTTGATATTTTGGCTGATTGCGGTAGGAGTATTTTATTTCAAACCATTTGTTTTTAAGATCAGGATTCGTTTTCCAACCTTGGTTCTCCTCATTTTGTTTTTCACTTTGCAGTTCCATGGCAAATTCATAATCTTTTTCTTCACAGCCTCCAAAATCCCATACGTTTCCTGCTGTGTCTTTAAAAATATAGTGAGAGGCATCGTTTAATTCAAATTCTAAAAATTTTGCTTTAACTACCAATACCGAATTATTCACTGTATCGATTGGGCTATCCAATAAGGTGTCTTGGTTCAAAATTTCATTTTCTTCGCTTGACGGGTCTGTCATACAATTTGCAAATAACAAAGATGTAAACACCACAAGTAAGAGAAGTCTTCTTTTATACATTTATGATGCAAAGCTAAGAAATTAAATATGGAGATATGCCAAGTATGATAATACTTTAAGGGTTTTATTGTTTATAAACACAAAAATACCTTTGTTTGAATCTATGATTGACCCAATTGAATATGAATTAACCAACCACCCAAATAATCTTACCGAAGTACCCAAAGAAATTGAGGAGATAGGGGAGGCTGTAGAAAAAATAAAGGCTGAAATAGCAAAATTTATTATAGGGCAGGACGAGCAAATTAATTATTTAATTTCAGGCTTATTTATCAAAGGTCACATTTTGCTGGAAGGGGTTCCCGGTATCGCAAAAACCTATTTGGCAAAACTCTTTTCTCAAACCATTGATTCCGGTTTTTCCCGAATCCAGTTTACCCCTGATTTAATGCCAAGCGATATCATAGGGACCAATATTTTTAACCTCAAAACGTCAGAGTTTACGTTTAAAAAAGGTCCGGTTTTTTCAAATATTGTGTTGATTGATGAAATAAACCGTGCCCCGGCTAAAACCCAATCGGCCTTATTTGAGGTAATGCAGGAACAGCAGATAACTTTGGATGGCATCACCTATGCAATGGAGGAACCGTTTATGGTTTTGGGAACTCAAAATCCGATAGAGCAGGAAGGAACCTACAAACTTCCCGAAGCCCAGCTTGACCGTTTTATTTACCGAATAAAAATGAGCTATCCATCGTTGGAGGATGAAATATTAATTCTTCAACGATTTAAATATGATTTTGAACAACGCATAATTTTAGACATTAAGCCGGTTCTTAACGGACAAAAATTGGCCAAATACCGAAAAGTAATTGAAGGCATTTTGATTAAGGATGAATTGGTTAGATATATTGCCAATATTGTAAATGAAACCCGCCATAATCCCGATTTGTATTTAGGTGCCTCAACCCGAGCATCTTTGGGAATATTAAAAACGGCAAAAGCTTTGGCAGCTATGAATAGTAGAAATTTTGTAATTCCTGAAGATATTCAGCAAGCTACCTATCCCGTTTTAAATCACCGCATTATTTTAACTCCCGAGAGGGAAATGGAAGGCTTACAACCTGAAGATGTAATAAAGGATATGCTTTCTCGCATTGAAGTGCCCAGATAATTTTAACCACTCCTTAAATTGATTCGGATTATAAAGCATATTTTTCCTACGGTGTATCTTTGGTATGGCTTTACCTTGGGAATATTTATCTTTGTTATTTCCTATAAGTTTCCACTATTATTACCTTTAGGGCAGCTAATTATTATGGCAAGCTTGCTATGGTTTGTAATTAGCGGGGTTTTGCTTTTTTATACTAATAATTTACTTACCGCTCATCGCCAAATTCCTGAATTGCTAAGTATGGGTGATGCCAATAGAATTCATTTAATTTTAAAAAATAATTATCCCTTTAAGCTTGATATTGAAATAATTGATGAAATCCCATTTCAGTTTCAAAAGCGTGATTTTAGCATTAAAACATCTTTGGCTGCTAATGAATCAAAAAAAATTGACTATCACTTAACCCCAACTTCCCGTGGTGAATATTCATTTGGAAACACTAATATTTATGTGGCTTTTAGATTTTCGTTTGCCTTAAGACGCTTTGAAATTAAGCAACCGTTAATAGCAAAGGTTTATCCATCCATAATTCAAATGAAACTTTTTCAGTTAAAGGTTTTAACCCGAATAAGTCGGCTCGAAGGTGCTAAAAAATTGAGAAGGTTAGGACAGAGTTATGAGTTTGAGCAAATTAAAAATTATTCGGTAGGAGATGATTTCAGGCATATTAATTGGAAAGCAACAAGCCGAGCGGTTGGTGCTTTAAAAATCAATCAATTTGAGGATGAAAAGTCGCAGGCCGTATATAGCTTGATTGATAAAAGCCGCAATATGAAAATGCCCTTTAACGGACTAAGCTTATTGGATTATACCATAAACAGTTCGTTGGTTATTTCGAATACAGCTTTAGTAAAAGGGGATAAATCGGGTTTAATAACTTTTGCCGAAACGATAGAAACAGGGCTAAAAGCAGAAAATAAACCGGGGCAAATAGGTAAGATTTTGAACGCTTTGTATAATGAAAAACAAGGTCAGTATGAAGCAAATTATGAATTATTGTACCAATATGTTAATCAAAATATTAAGCAACGTAGTCTTTTGTTTTTATATACCAATTTTGAAACAACACATAATCTTCAGCGCATTTTACCTATTCTTCGAAAATTGAACAAACGCCATGTTTTGGTTTTAATACTGTTTCAAAATTCGGAAATAATAGAAATGAGCAAAAAAAATCCTAACACTATTGAAGAAATTTATAATGAAGTAATAGCTGAACGTTTCATTTTTCAAAAAACCCTTATTGCCCTTGAACTAAAAGCACATGGTATAAAAACTATTCTAACCTTACCTGAAGAGTTAACGTTAAATACCGTGAATAAATATTTGGAAATAAAAAGTTTGGGGTTGATTTAAAGATTAAAGATCGAAGTCTAAATTTTTAACAAATGATGCTCTCTTAGGAGAAGGAAGCTCGGATTTTTCGCCTTTTACAGCTTTCCATATCACTTCACTAAATTCTCTGTCATTTATTTGATCTTCTTTTGAAAAATCGAATCCTTCACTTTTCTGCTGCCAATATCCTGTTTTAACATTCACCTGATTGATGTCCGTTTTTAAAGGCAAAGCATTAAATGGAGCATGATTGGGCATGGTATCAAAACATCTCCACATGGGCTTAGCAGCTGCATCATACTGAGTCATTGGAGGAATGCCAAGGATTAATTCGATGGTTCGCAACATAGAAGAAGTAGAATACATGGTATGGTCAATAAAATGTCTTTTCACATATCCACCGGCAATATAGGCAGTACTTCGATGAGCATCCACATGATCAGGACCATCTTGGGCATCATCTTCTAATATAAATACTGCGCTTTGCTCCCAAACTTTACTTTTACTCAAATACTCAATAAACATACCGACCGAAAGATCATTATCAGCTACATGAGCAAAAGGAGTTGGTCTTCCTAATCGAAGTCCTTCAGTGTGATCATTGATAAGTCTTAAAGTATTTAATTGTGGCAATCGGCCAATGGTCAATAAGGAATCAAAATCACGTTTCCATTGACCAACCCTTGTGGTATCTCTAACCGTTTCATCCCAACTAGTATAATATGGGCAAAAATGTTCTTTCAATACCGGGATATTGGCTTTGTAATTGTCGGCAAATTCACCATAGGTGCGATAGGTTACACCGGCTCTTTTGGCATGATCCCATAAAAAACCATTTTTATTGTTGGCAATTTCTCTGTTTCCCTCACCATCGTAATCACCACCTCGTCCACCATAACTCGTAACCCAGGTCTTTTCCAAATAATCATTGGCATAGGCGCCCATTGTCCAATTATGTCCATCGGCACTCACTTCTCCATTTACATAAAAATTATCTAGCAGCACAAATTCTTTGGCTAGGGCATGTTGATTAGGGGTGATATTTTCACCAAAAAGTAAAAGGCTGGTGTCTCCATTTCCGCCATTAATATCACTTAGAACCTGATCGTAGGTTCTATTTTCTTTTACGATATAAAAAACATACTTTATCGGGCTTGAATCTCCTATTTTTCTTGGAATGGGATTGCCTTCTTGGCCTTCAGCCAAATTTTCAATTTCCTTTGAATAGGGTGTGTTTTTATAGACCAGTTGTGAGTATTGGTTTAATAAAGTTTCATTAGGTATTTCGAATATACTCATTGTTCCTTTAAATAAACCACCTATGTATTGGATTTCTTTCTGTTTTTCAGGATCGCCTTTTTGGTAACTTAATTTTATTTTTTTATTAGAAGGGCTGGGGCCATTGGGATTTGCCATGGAGGTAAAGCCTTTACCATTGGCAACAAATAGGTTCTTTCCTACCACTTTTACTGAAGTTGGATACCATCCGGTGGGTATAAATCCTTTTGATTTGCTTTGCCCTGGTATACTTACATCAAACACTGACAAGCAATTGTTATCCGCATTAGCAATGAACAACAATTTTTCATCTTCACTTAAACATACACTATTGGTGGTAGATCCCATCAAAGAATTTGGGAACAAGGCACAATTTAAAGTTTCAAGAACCTTGTAATTTACAAGATCAATGACAGAAACCGAGTTGTCATTCGCATTGGCAACATAGAGAAAATGATTGTTTTTGCCCAATGCGATATCATTAGGGTTACTTCCTACAGATATTTCATGAGTGATTAATGCACTTTCGATATTGTAAATCAATAATTTTGCGCAACCCCAGCAAGAGATATAAAGTTCTTTACCATCATTGGATAATTTACAAGAGTATGCCTCACCTGGTAAGGCGATTTGACGAATAATCTTTTTGGTTTTTACATCCAAGCAATACAATGAATTATTATCTTTTGTTACCACATATAAAATATCTTTTTTTTCATCGATTTCCAGTCCTGCCGGTGAGATTCGATTTGGCCATTTCGTACCTAAAATAAATGAATCCATTAAGGCAATACTATCCTTTTGAAAACGATAACGTAATATACAATTATCATTTCCGCCACTTGCAAACAGGTATTTATCATTATGACTAAATTTAAGTCCTACCCAAGCCCTACCGATTGATTTTTCAAAGACGATCTTTTTTTTATTTACATCAATGATTTGAATACATTGTTTTGACTGACCATTATTGGTAACCGCTATGTATTTTTTAGAAGATGAAACTGCCATATTAAGAGGCAAGTCGCCAAGATTAAGGCTTATTCCAATGGGAGTAAGGCTCCAAGAATGTGGAAGTTCTATTCTGTTTTTCTCAAGGTCGATTAATTTTTGTGCATTTATACTAAAAGTATAAAATAGCAATAGGATGGTGAATGGTAAAGGCTTTTTCATTTTATTTTTAATTATAATTTATTGATCATTTCTTCGGCAAAACCAAAACTTAAGGTCATTCCGGCTCCGCCCATCCCGTTTATAATATATACCCCCGGATCTGTTTCTAAAAATAAACCAGAATCTCCATTGGTCATTTTTGGATAAATGCCGTGCCAAGTCTGAATAGGTTTCCAATGCTCGGTTACAACAAACTTCTGGAGGTAGTTAAAAATCAACTCGTTGATATGAGTTTTATCAAATGGATCAAACGTGAGTCCATACTCATGACTGTCACCAACGGTTAACTCCCCTAAACCATTTTGGGAAACCATCACGTGAATGCCCCATTGAATATATTCTTTCATTTCGTCAGAATATCTATTAAATAATTTGGATAAGGATGGTGCCACTTTAAAGCTGTTGTAATGAATGAGCGAAAGTCCGCCACAAAGAGCAATTCCAATACGCGGTGCATTAGACTCATTTACAAATCGTAACATTTGCAATTTACATTTGGTAATTTCTAAAGAGGTAAACTTATCCGGATATAGATTTTCAAAATCAGAACCTGAGCAAATGCAAATAACATCTGCAAACATGGTTTCATTATCGAGCCAAATTTTATTGCTGGCTGTATAGGTAACGGCTTTACCCCAAATAAATTCGACACCAAGTTGCTCTTCAAGAAATGCCGGGATAGCTGCAATGGCTTCTCTAGGGTCTACAATTATCTCCGTTTCACTTAATAATCCTCCAAGTAAACCTGTCTTATTTACACCATGATAGTAATTTAATATTGTTTCAGGAGTCAAGAGTTTTACCGGTCTTCCGTTTCTTATAAAGATCTCATATAATTCCTTTAAAACTTGCCATTCATCCTGTTCGTAGGCTAAATGAAGACTACCTGATTCTTCATACCAAAAATTGGTTTTATCACCAATTTCTTTCCATATTTGTTTGCTTCTAATAGCTCTGGAATAAAGTTCGCCTTCTGGCTGGCCAATGGGCCAAACCATTCCAAAGTTTCGTATCGAAGCCCCGGTAGATCTTTCGCTTCGTTCAATAACAGTAACTTTAAAACCTTTTAACGCCAAGGCTCTGGCTGCAGATAAACCAACGATACCGGCTCCAATAACTATTGCTTTTTTATTGTATGACATTTAGTTTTTTTATGAAATTAGAGTGAATAATTGTAGTAATCACCATCAATAGGATACCTATAAAACCGGCTGTATAAAACAAAATACTGAAAAAATCAACCCAAGAATATTTAATTGTTACAAACTCTTTGATTAATAAAACAATTACGGTTCCCAAATAACCAAAGGCATCGGCGATATACATCACGAATCCTATATTAGCAGTCATTTTATAGGTTGAAAGCATCCTTTCGAAATAAAGACAGTTAAATGGCAGATAAGCGAGATATAAGCCAGAAGTTGCCATTAGCATCCATGTAATTGTGGATATGCTATTTAAATTATATAAAATCGTTGCCAAAATAACGAGGGTCAATCCAAGTATCACCAAATAATGGCTTAATCTAAATGCAAGTTTGTTATTTTTTATTAGAAAAAAAGCAGCAATAAATAGAAGTACAACAAATGAAATAATGGTACTTGTATTGGCAAAAATTCCAATAGTGTTCTTATAGCCGGTTTCGGTCCATAATTCATTGCCGAAATCTTCACAGAAATCTCTGACAATAGTAAAAATAGCATAGGCTATAACCACGAATGTCATGGGGATCCAGAATTTTTTAAGAAATAATTTTCTTTCGAGATTTGTCATAGGAAGTCTGATATTTCTGGCTTCAATGTCATCAGACGTTGGTGGAGGTAACTGTTGTATAAGCCAAACAAACACAAGAAAAGGAATCACAAATATGGCTCCTGCCACAAATGGCATCCACCATTCGGAGGTGTTTAATTCAAGAAGTAACCATTTGCCAATCGTTTTGGCGAGACCAGATGCAAAAATGAAACTCACCGCCAACATGGCGCCCATTATTTCAGTTGTTCGTCGCCCTTCAATAAAACCAAAAACCAATCCAAAAACCATTCCTAAAGGTAAACCATTGATAAACATGCATAGAATATTGAAAGGAGGAGGAATGATTGCAAAAAGAAAAAGAGAGGTCCATGCAACAGCTATGCAAATCATAAGATAATTGGCTCTTTTTTTAGGTATAATGGATGAAATAAATTTTATACCAATAAATTTACTGATCATGTAACCTAAAACCTGAGCAATAACTAAACAAACCTTATACGATACCCCCAAATAGGTTATACCTTCATATAAACCTACCGTGTAAGGTTTTCTGAAGCCATACATGCAGGTATAAATAACGAATACCGTTACCGAAGAATAAATGATAAACAAAAGGGTAGATTGGCTTAACCTAAGGAAAATCTTTTTGTTTACTGGTAAAGGTACAAAGGTGCCACTCATTCGTTTGTAAGTGAATCATGTATAATGGGAACCAGTTCGGATAAATGATGTATTATAAAAGAAGGCAAGTGTTTTTTTAACTCTTCTTCACTAAAAGCTCCGGTTGTTATACCAATACTGTATTTACATCCTGCATTAAAACCTTCGTTCACATCCACTTCCGTGTCTCCCACTTTAATTACCTTATTAGGATCAATGACTCCAAGATCGTTCATAATCTTATTAATCATATAAGGATGAGGACGGCCCATGATAACCTCGTCACTGCAAACATATGAGTCAATTTTTCCATTTTTTAACCACTCAAGTCTATCTATTATTACATCGGTAATTTCTTTTGAAAACCCGGTGTCCAGACCAATTTTTATACCTTTAGAATGAAGATATTCAAATATTTCTTCAGCGTATGGCAGTGCTTTAAGTTCCTTGGTGTTTCTATAATATTCAACCATGATACTTTGAAATCGTTGATGAATTTTGTTGACATAATTTTCATCAATTAATTCTATATCATGTTCAAATTCCTCCAATATTTTAAGAATTGCCTCCGGTTTTTTATAACCCATCAGTGGGTTTATCTTGACAACCGGAACAGTATATCCAAATTCATGTAATGCTTTTTGAAAGGATTCAGCGATTTCTCCATTATCCATTAAGGTGGTACCTGCAATGTCAAATACGATTAGTTCTATATTCATGATTATTTAGCTTGATTGATTTTCTTAAGATGGTTTATCATGAGCTCTTTTAAAATTTTAAGATCACCTGTCGCTTTATTAGTTAGTTTTGCCTTTTCATCCCAAATCCGAAGTGTAATGTATTGTTCAAACAACTTGTCATTTTCAAATTCAGAGGCTTCTTCCTCTGACATTTTACCCCCTTGAAATACAAGAGTTTTTAAACTTGCCTCAGACAATTCTTTTAAATAGGAGGGAAACTTGTATGCGAGATATCTTTTTGCCTGCACATGACTGGCAACCAGTTTCGAAATAGTATCTGAAAAGCCCATACTTGCCAAATAATTGGCTCCAATACGTTCGTGATCGAATATCCCAAAACCGTCCATGCTTATTAGTCTTTCGTCAGGAAAGGCAAATTCATATAAATGGCCAATGTCATGAAAAAAAGCTGCCAAAATAAGCTCTTCATTTGCGTTGGCTTCCATGGCAAGTTCAGCACATTGATACATATGTTCGATTTGGGAAACTGGCTCACCTATATAATCAGAATCGCCGTACTTTAAGTATAAGGAGATAATCTCTTCAACTTTGTTTTCTATGGTCATGTTTAAAAAAAGAATTGTAAGGTTAGGTATAAACTGCGCCCCATTCCATTAATGCCGCTTCCATGAGTTCTGTAATCTTGATTTAAAATATTTTGAATGCCAGTAAAAACATGCATCTTTTGAAACTTAAAACTTCCCGATAAATTATAAATTTGCCAACCTGGAGTTCCTCCGGCCGGGATTCGATTATCCTCCTTATCTCCTTGCGCTAGTCTTTTCTGATCAAAGGCAAAAAGCAATTCTGATTGTAATTGAAATTTTTTGTATTCATAAGTTGCCAAAAATCTTCCATTCAAAGGTGGAATTCTTCTTAATGGTTCATTCTTTGTCAGGTTTTGTCCAAAGCAATATGAAATATTTCCCAACAATTTAAATTTTTTAAATAAGAGCTTAGAAAATGAAAAATCTAAACCTTTTAAATAGGATTCCTGATTATTTTGTTTTTTATAAACATTGTATCCTTCAATTTTTGCTCCAACCATTTGTGCCCGGGTGATAAGATCGGAAAGATGCATATAGTAAAATGAAATGGATGCTAATGCCTTTTGAGTCATTAAACGATATCCAATCTCCGTATTATACGATTTTTCAGGTTTGATGTCATAAGTGGGTAATTCATATCTAAAATCTACCAATCCAAGGGTTCCCATATCGTCAATATTGGGTAAACGATATCCTGTACTAAAGGAGGCAAACAGACTTTGTGTTGATGATATTTGAATGAGAGCAGCCAAATTAGCGACCATAGATGAAGGATAAATTCTTATTTCCGTTGGGTTAGAACCCATTTTGCCTGTATCGGGAATCAAAAGATTAAATTTATTATACCTCAAACCGGCCTCAATTCTTAATGGGTTAAACTGAAAATGATGCAAAGTGTAAACTGAAAAATTGGCATTGGTTGCTAAATCAGGATATAATCCTCTTAGCTGTTTATGAGAATTGGATGCCATGGTAATCTGTTCTCTTGAACTTCTCACTTTATCATGGTAGTATTCAATTCCTGAATTAGCTAACCAGTTCTTTTTTAGCTGGGATAAGATATCAATGGTTAGTCCATTGGTTGAAATTTGATCCTTTTCAATAAATTGATTGACATTATTATTTTTATAATAGCCCCTGGTTTCATTACTTTTTTGGGATGAAATCGTAAAAGTGGTTTTGGTTAATAGTTTTATTTTGCCCGTTTTTTCTAGTCTTGCATAACCAAGTTGTCTCTTTTGTGGTTCAAAATAGTAATAATTAAAATTTTCAAGATGAACCTTATGGTATAAAGGAACATCTCTTTGTTCAAGATATTGGTAAGCAAAGGTTAAAACCAAATGATCGTTTATTTTGTATTTAAATTTCCCATTTATTGCATTTTCTTTATAACCTGATGGAGATTGTTTTCCAGTAGTATCACCACCATAAAGATCTCCAAACTCTCGAATGGTGGCACATATTAAAAAAGCTGTTTTTTTTGTTTGATACTGCATATCTGCGTGGCTGGTCCATTCCATTTTTTGTGTAACTGCCTTTAATTGAACCTCGGTCAGTAATTTTTTCTTAGGTGAGAAGTTTGGTTCTTTGGTAAATACTTGAATTACCCCACCTAAAGCATCTGAACCAAATTGAACAGACCCGGTTCCTTTTATCGCTTCAATATGAGAAATGGAGTAAACATCTATGGTGTTAAAATATTGATTTGGTCCATAGCGAAAAATGGAATTATTCAATCTAATTCCATCACTTAACAAAAGGATTTGATTACCGGTTAAGCCTCTAATAAATGGAGAGCCGCCTCCGTGGTTTGTCTTTTGAATAAAAATTCCACTACTTCCTGAAAGGGCTTCGGGTGTGGTTCGGTATTGAAATATTTCTAAATCTTTTTTATGAATGCTTACAAAAGAATAAGGAACATATAATGACTGGGTTTTATTTCTACTGGCTGTAACAATTACTTCGGATAGATTTTTTGTAGAATCTATTTTTAATGTTTGTGAGAAGGCTAAGTCCTCACAAACAATCAAGTAATAAAACACAAAAAGGAATAATTTTAATCTTAGCATATTGATTTAATATCCCTTGTAATGATTTTGTCTCATAATATCTTCCTTATCCATAGGAGGTCCTTGCATAATTTTATGCCAATCTAATTCACGATTGTATTTTTTCATGGCTTTTTGGTCATCAAAAACCCGAGTGTCATTTGGCTCAAGAGTAAAGGGATTAAAATCAGGAGTTTCTATAAAAAAGTCTTGTAAAAGTGAAGCAGTAGCATCATATTGGTTGACATAGGGCACGTTCAAAATATTATAAATGGTTTTAAGAATTGACCCAAAACTGGCATGTGTATGGCTTGTGTAACCTCTTTTTACATAAGGTCCTGCCATGATTAATAAACTTCGGTGTGCATCTATATGATCGACGCCACCCTGAGGGTCATCTTCAGTTATAATTACTAATGTATTTTTCCAGTATTTAGTTCTGGATAAAAAATGAAGAATGCGTCCAACGGCCAAATCATTATCGGCTACAAAGGAATGTGGAAAATAATATCCATCTTCAGGTCTTGGGCCCGCTGTGTGATCATTAGGTATTTGCATTACAATTAAAGAAGGCATGGAATCTTTTCCTGTCAACCATTTTTCGGTAAACTCATTTTCAAACTGGTTCATACGAAATTGATCCGGAATGTTGGTATTATATCCCGCGTAATTGTGACTGGTTTTATTGTAAAGTGCCTTTTGCATTGGCACCATAACACCATGAGCTGCTCCTGTAGCAGTATCCATGGCTTCTTCCCTAACATGAGCAGTTTCATTGGCTTCACCAAAATTGTAAAATGAAATATTATTTCTTTCCAACGCTTCCCATAATCCCCCAATTTCAGCATAATCCTCAGGATCCATGCTGCCGGTTGAGCCGGGAAACCGCCGGCCGGGAGCAGATGAAAATAATTTTGCTGTTTTGTCAACACTTGAATTGGTTTCTACCCACTCATTCGGAATTACCCCAAGCATCCAGTGATGTCCATGAATGGATGCATCACTCTCACAGTAAAAATTGTCACTGTAAGCAAAGCTTTTGGCGGCTTTGTGGTGATTGGGTGTTATTTTAAGTCCTGGATATTTACTTTTTAAAGAATCCGGCAAAACATATTCGCAATTGACCCCAAAACGAGCAAGACTGCTATCTCCATTTCCTGCTTTCAATTGACCAAAAACTTCGTCGTAAGTTCTGTTTTCTTTAGTAATATATACTATATGTTTTATAGGACTTTTTCTCAATTGAGGAAGGGGAGGTAATGGATTTTTACCATCATCAAGCAGGGTAACACTTTTAAAAGTATTGTTTAATGTTTGAGAAGTGTATTTTTTTAATTCCTCATTGGATGGCATTGGAACTTTTTGGAAACTTCCTAATTGAATATCTCCAATATAAGTGCCTTGTGGCGGTTTTATAAAATTTTTTCCGCCATTGGGGCCTGCACCCAAGCCTCTGCAAGAAATAATGTAAAGTTCATTTTCAGTTTTTGATAAAGCGATTCTTGATGCACCCCATCCGCTGGGGATTAAACCTTTAGTTGTTTTACTTTTAATATCGATTACTGCCACCGCATTAAATCCCAAAAGTGCAACATACAAAGTTTTTTCATCTTGGCTTATTGAAATGCCAAAAGGCAGCAATCCTCTTAATTTATCAATTCGTTGATCTACTCGTATCGGAATATGAGATACAATGCGATGATTTTTATAATCGATCACAGTTATATTGTCGTTAGTAGCATTGGTAACATAGGCATATTTTTTTCCAACTGCAATGGAATTGGGACTGGAACCGCCAACTACTTCGGCATCTTCAATCATTTCCCCAATTTGATAACCTGTTTTAAATTTGTCAATTACTTTGTTGGTAACAAGATCAATAGCGTAAACACTCATGGCTTCCGGCGCATTTGGGCTTCCAACACCCGGTATTTTTTTCCCTTCTATATTGGTTCCATTGATAGATTCCATTGTATTGTTTCCGTAAGGATGACGAGAGATTAAGAGTGAATCATAATTTTTTTGATTGGCTCCTTCAATTAGGGGATACGAGTACATGCCCACATTTGCAACAAAAGCAGTAGTTTTATCTGGACTCAAAGCCAAACCAAAAGGAAGTCTACCCACAGGAATAGAAGCGGTAATTTTTTTTAGTTTGAGATCATATCTAACCAATCTGAAATTTGCTCGGTCAAGAATTAATAATTCATTTTTTGAATCATTCAGCAGTAAGTCTGAAGTAAAACTATCCTCATATTTAATTCCTTCAAATTCACCGTCTAAGGAAAAAGTATCAATTTTTTCAAATTTCTCTATGTCATATATAATAACTGAACCTTGATCTCCTCCACTTAAATAAACTGTTTTTGAATCGGGCTGAATGGCGATTCCAAGAAAAGACCCGCGTTGAAGAGGCGATTTTATCTTTCCGTCATAGGACGGAACTCTTACCTGTTTTAGACTTGCAATATCAATAACTGTAAATACCCCATTATGTAGAGTCACTGATTTTTTTCCATCAGAAGAAACAGCCATCCCAAAAGGATCATGCGTTATTCGAATAAAACTTCCTGCCGGAGTTAGGAATCTGCCACTGGCAAGAATTGAAATACCTTTTTCATTTATCCTACAAAAACTGTCTACACCAGGTACCTGTAAAATGGTTGCTTTATTTTGAGCCCTAGAGCTGGAATAGGCACCAAATATAAGAAGAGAAATGAGGAATATTTTTTTCATTAATAAGAGTTTCTAATACAAACAGGTAACCTAATAAAGGTTACCTGTTTTAAATGAATATGACAAGTTTGTTTATTTAATGATCCACATTTTTTCGTTGATATCATCACTTCCAAATTGTGATGATATAGCAGCTTTCAAATTAGCCGTATTTACGTTGTTTTCTGCTGAGGGATAAGAAAATCTAAGAGGAATTCTTTGGCTATTAGCAGTTCCGGGTCCGGTATGGAATGCAGGTACATTAGTTCTGCGCCAGTTGTAGTAAGCCTCTGCACCGCTATTTTGGTAAAAAGCAAGATACTTTTGAGTAAGGATTTGATTTAAACCTGCCTGAGAATTACCTGCGTATTTTACTGAACTTTGATTGTAATAAGCATTCCAATCATAATTTATAGAAAAATACTCCGATTCACTCAAGGTTCCGCCTTTTTTCTGAAATGTTACAGTGTTTGCACCCGCTACTATACCATAAAAACTTATACTTGACTGAACTCCTTTAGTATAATACTCTTCTGCATTGCCTGCAAGCCATCCACGATTGATGGCTTCAGCTATATTAAAGCATAATTCAGGATACCCGATTTGAATGATATTTTCAGCGGTATAAGTGCTGTAATAACGTTTGCGATTCATGTAAGAGTAAATACCTTTTAATGCATTGGATGACATAATAGCAAGGTCTTCTCCACTGCCTGCACCGTTAAATGCAGCGTGATCCGTAGGTAGTTTTCCTGCTCTTAAAAAAGAGTCAGCAGGTTCTGCCACAAAAAATGTTCTTGGGTCTTTTAGTCCGGCCAAAGTGTTCAAGTAAGTTGATGCCATGTTATAACGTGTAGCATCAAAACCAAAGTTATCCGGGTTAGTAGGATATTTGTCAAATGAACTATTGGGTACCCAAACCATATTATCAGACATTGTAGTGAATATCGGGTATTTGCCTGGGTTTGAAATTACATCTGCAAACTTTTGCTTTACGTTAAGATCTGCATCATTTTCATGTTTGCTTAATTGCATTAAAACACGAAGTTTAAAACTGTTTACAGCCATTCTCCATTTCTTCAAATCATTATTATAAAAATAATCACTGGATAATGAATATGCACCTTTGCTTGTAATAGTATTTATTTCATCATTCGATTCTTCAAGCCACTTTAAAATTTGTTTAAAAACTTCCTTTTGACTATCATACTTAGGTTTCAAATTGTCGATACCTTTTAAGGCTTCGGTCATAGGCACATCTCCTAATTGCATGGTTATGTTGTAATATAAATAGGCTCTGAAAAACTTACCCAGTGCAGTATATGCATTTGGTGATGCTAATCCGCTTCTTTCGGCTTCTTGTTCCATTTTTAATACATTGGTTAAAGATGAATAAGTAGAGTATGTTGAGCCTGAGTTCCAGTTATATTCTTGGTTACCATAATAATTATAATTACAGCAATAAAATTGATTCCATCTTTGTGTAGGGTTAAAGCTTTTATAAGTTATATCTGAAAGTATTCCATTTAAAACTAAATAAGGTGGAACATTAGTAGGTCTGTTTTGATCTTTTTCTAAATCATCAAATTCTTTTTTACAACCCGAAATGGATATAACCATTAAGGCCGTTAATATTAAAAATAGTTTCTTTTTCATCTTAGTGTTTATTTATTGGTTAAAAAGTTAAATTTAAATTTATACCGTAGCTTCTCATTGTAGGAGTTTGCAAGTTGGTAATAGACTGTGTGGCGTATTGGTCAATATCCACATCTTTGAATTTTTTATCTTTTATAAAATAAAGCAAGTTGCGCGCAACCAATGATACCGTTGCACCTTGAATAAATGCTCTTTTAGCAATTGACTCCGGAATTCTGTAGGTAATAACTACTTCTCTTAATTTGGTATAAGTTTTACTCATCATATTTACCTCCGGAATACTATGCACTCTACTAACATAATCTTGAGCAAAAGTTTTGGTTGAGTTATCTGTAAATTGTAATTCATTATAATTAATAATTTTACCTGTAACAGGATCAAATTTAATAGCTACACCATTGGAAACTTGCACTCCTTCGCCAAGGTATGCTTTCACTCCAGCGCCATCTTGCTCTCTTGCAGCACCTAAATCTCCCTCGGTTGTTTCAATGTGTCTTCCACCACGGAACGTTTGCTTTCTGATATAATTTTCCATAACACCACCTACACGTCCATCAAATTGAAAACCTAAAGTGAAACTTTTGTAACTAACTTTGTTGTATACAGACCATACCCAATCAGGATTGGAGTGACCGGCAAATTGTGCAATCGGCATCACTATTGGTCTACCACCGGCATCATTTATTAATTTGCCGTCTTCTGTTCTTGCAAACTTACGAATCCAAACCTCATCTGTTCTGCTTCCAACTTCATAAAAGCTATTTATTGTTGTTAGTCCTTTAGGGAGTTCCTTAAATGTTTCGGTGTATTTTGACCAGTTTACCAAAACATCCCAGCTTAAACCTTTCTTTGTCTTAATTGCATTTCCGGTTAAGGTAATTTCCATACCTCTTTTCTGAGTTTTTGTGGCATTTATAATTTGGTTGGTATATCCTGAAGCTTGAGAAATTTGTTGGTTAAATATTTGAGGACCATCAATATAGCTAAAATATGTAACATCTAATCCAACTCTGTTTTTAAATAATTTAACATCTAAACCAAATTCTGAATTTGTTCTGTTATCGGGCTTAATATTTTCATCAATCAAATTATTTGAAAAACGGGTTGCAGCAGAGTTGTTTTGGCCAATGGAAGTACTATAAACATCATTAAAAGAATAGGATGGACCGCCATAAGTTGAAGAATATTGTGTTCCATAGCCAACTGGATAAGCATAGTTTGGAGTAGTACCAATTGTGTTTGCAACAAATGCTCCTCCACCTCTGCTTTGCGCATACGATCCTCTGATTTTTAAGAAGTTGATAATTTCAGGTAAGTTAACGTATTCAGAAATTACTGTATTAGCATTTATAGATGGATAAAAGAATGTATTGTTATCTTTTTTCAAAGCCGATAGTTTATCTACCCTACCTGAAGTTGTTAAATTAGCATATTTGCTAAGCGCAAAATCAAAAGAATAAAATGCACTTTGAACTCTCATATCAGAGTTGAAGTTGTATGCTTTTACAGGTCTAGCACTATTAGCGAAGTTGTAAACATTTGGTACATTCAAGTAATCTGTGGTAACAAAACTTGAAGCATAATTAAACAAACGTAGGTTACCTCCAACTAGTCCATTAATCTCAAGGAAATTAGCAACCTTTGGTGCACTAATTCTTAATATCGCTTCCGTATTGTTTTCAAATAGAGAACGCTTGTCTTCTCTGTAATCCCCTCTTCCTTCTTCTCTGCCATAAGGGTGAGCAGAAAATGGCATTTTCTCGTTTCTGGTTAAATCATAAGTAGTAATAGAAGTACGTCCAATTAAATCTAAGTATTTATTAAACTTATAAGTTAAGGAAGTGTAACCATAAATATCGTTTTTTTGATGACCTCTCAACCACTCATAACTCATAAAGTAAGGGTTGTGATATCTTTGATATTCAGCATATACACTTTGAATTCCTTCTTTACCGGGTTGCCAGTAATTTTCCATATCTCTTACATCCCAATCGGCACCTCCCCAAATGGTCATGTTGTAAATAACACTGTTTGGACCATAGTTTACGTCAGGAATGTTTTCTGTGAATTGTTTATTAAAATTTAAGTTTGCATCCAATTTTAATTTTTTGGTCATTCTTAATGTATTAGCCAAATTAAAATTCAATGTTGTAAGGTCAGTATTTGGAATAATACCTCTTTGGTATGAATTTGAAACAGAAAATCTTAAATCATGCTTTTCACCACTAGATGAAATTGCAATACTATTATTTGTTAATATTCCTGTTTGAATAAATCTTTTTAAGTTGTCCTTTCCTCTGGCTGTCCATGGAGTTGGGGTTCTCTTGCCTGTGATTGGATCCACCGGGCTATCGTATTGAGGTAAAAGACGTCCATCAAATTTAGGACCCCAAATGTCATAGTCTCCATCATTTACTCCGGCACCTTTACCATCAACAAACTCATATTTTCCATGATCACCGGGGCCATAAAGGTCCTGAGTCATTGGCAATGCAATAAATCCTTTTTGAAAAACTGTACTGCTATTAAATTCAACACCAAAGCCGCGTTTAGCTTTGCTTCCTTTTTTAGTATTGATAATAATAGCACCATTTTGTCCACGGTATCCGTAAAGAGCAGAAGCAACAGGTCCTTTTAATATGGTATAACTTTCAATATCGTCACCATTTATATTCCAAGTATCAGAATTAATTGGTACACCATCCACTACATAGAGGTATATGGGGCTTCCTCTCATTAGTACTTGCGGATTTCCTAACATCTCGGCTGAAGCACCCACGGTTAAGCCCGCAACTTTACCGGTTAAGGTTGTAATAGGATTTGGGTCCCTGGCTTTGACTAAATCCTCACCTTGAACTTCTTGAGTTGCATAGCTTATGTATTTCTTATTTTTTTTAACCCCTAAGGCTGTTATCACCAAATCCTTTAATTCAATTGAATTTGGTTCCATTAAAACAGATAAAGAAGTGCCTTCTACAATTATGGTTCTGGTTTCATAACCAATATTGCTTAAAATCAATTCAGCACCTTTTGAAGCTGATATTGTAAATTCACCTTTACTGTCAGAAATTGTACCTATACGGGTATTTTTTAAAACAATTGTCACTCCTTCTATCGGCAATTTTGATGTAGCATCATTGATTTTACCATTAATTAGAAGATCTTGGGAAAATAATAAAATTGGTGTTGAAATTAAAAAATTCAAAAACAACAGACCAATCCATTTGCGATTAGTAATACTTTTTAGCATCATATTTTTTTTACTTTGATGCGTCAAAAATAATTTCGAGTGTATTAATGGTTCTGTTATTATATGTTATTTTGTAGTGAAAATAACCTTTCTTTTATGTTAATTCGTTTTTTTTAAATTATAATTCTTTAGTATTTTATTAACGATATATTCATACTTAATTTTTTCAAATCTTAATTAATTTTGATTATCTTAATTTAAATAATAATATTCCTATTGTATAAATATGAAATTTAATGAATTGGGTTTTTATAACTATCAACTTGTTAATGTTTTATAAAAATTCAGCAGCCTCTGAATAACGGCATCATTTGAATAGTGAGATTTTATTAATTCATATCCATTTTTACTTACTGTAGAATAATGATTGGCATCTAAATCAATTTGCTTAAAGACGGCTGCAAATTCCTCCGGCTTATCGGCTATCAAGATATTTTTTCCGTTTTCATAATCAATTCCCTGTGCACCTATTGTAGTTGAAATAACCAATTTGGAAGCAGCCATGGCTTCTAATATTTTTAAACGAATTCCACTACCTGAAAGTAAAGGAACGACTGTAATGGCTTTGTCTGAAACAAATTTGGCACCATCTTTTACTTCCCCAACCATTATTACATTTTCATATTTCATTTGCTTCATAAAATCGGGCATGTTTTTACCTGCAATAAATAAGTGGAATCGTTTGTTAATACCAATTATTAAAGGCCAAACTTCTTTAAGAAACCATATTACAGCTTCCCTATTTGGCATCCATTCCAGCGAACCTAAATGAAAGATATGAAATGGGTTTTCTATGGTTGAAGGTTGCCAATGGTTGATATCAATACCAGCCGGAGAAACAAAAATTGGTTTGTTACATCCCATTTTTTTAAACAATTCCCCATCATCAGGCGTTACGGGAACCACGGCATCAAATTTATTTACACATTCTTTCTCAAATTGATAAAGCCTTTTGGAAAGCAAATTGAGATACCATTTTTTTAAAGGATTGGTTTCGTTTACAGCCAGCCGTTGCCATATTTGATATTCAACATTATGCTGCCTTAATATTATTGGAGCCTTGCTGTATTTCCTTAAAACATCGTAATACATGGCCACAAAGGTGCCTTCCACCTGAATTATATCGTAGCTATTGGACGTTAAAAGGTTATGCAAAAAACGTTCAAAATTCCTGTTGTAAAACCGAATGGCATTGTAGGATTGTTTGGTAAATAAGTTTAGAAATGCAGGTATTGGCTTTACATTGGTATCAATATCAAAAATGAAAACATCCGAATATTTTTTTAATTCACTATAAGCTTCATCATTATAAATACCATGCTTTATCCCATTAAGGCAAACAAGGGTAACCTTATGCCCTGCTTCATAAAATCCTCGGGTATAGTTATAAATACCAATGGTGCCCCCTTCATTCAAAGGATATGGAACTCTATGCGAAACCTGTAGAATTTTCATCAGGACTTACTTTTATTAATAAATGGTAATTTTTTTAGCCAGTTCCAATTCATTCCTTTTTCAAAAAACTTGGCATCTGCATTAGCCTTGTAAGTTAATACTATGGCAAAAGGAAGCAATATTAAAGTGCTTAACCAAACCGATATATAGGCAGGTAATACTTCACCACGTGCCAATTTTTCACCAATTAAATTTATAGAGAAATAAAAGATAAAAAGAATGACCGAAACCACCATTGGCCAGCCAAATCCACCTTTTCGGATAATAGCTCCCATTGGTGCACCTATAAAAAACAACAAGATGCATGATATAGCTAATGTATATTTTTTGTGCCACTCCACTTCATATTTCAATTGATTTTCATGTTGCATTAAAATATCCTTATGGTTTGTTTCTACAACACTTGAAATATTGCGGGCAAACTGCCGTGAACTTTCCAGTATTTCAGGTCGGTAATCTTTTTTATTACTTGGTACGGCAAGATCTATTTTTTGAGCAGCAGAGGTAGTAACCGGGGTTTCAATCGTTGAATCTTTTAACTGAATTCTTACCCCTGATGTTTTTACTTCACTAGCCTGATATGTTTCATTCATGGAGTTACTTAACTCTCGAAAATTGCCTAACGTGGTATAAAATTTCTTCTTTAGCTTCGCTGAATCAAAATTATATTTTTTAGAAGTATCAATTGTAAAATGAAAGTAAGGTAATAAAAATTGGTAGGTTAGTTTTTGCCGTTCAAGAATCAATCGTTTTAGTGAATCAATTTTTATTTCAAGCTCATTCACATTCATCATTCTATAATCTTCCTTAAACAAATCCTTTTGGGTTCTTTTAAACTGAAGATCTGAAAGGTCAATGGCAATATCCTGAGTTTTAAACTGCATGACGTTATGCTGAAATGATTTGTAATAGGTAGGATTATCGGTCATCTCCTGATATTTAATGCCATCACGCAGGGTTAGTACCAAATACTTCTCATCAGGTGTCATTTCCATGGTTCCGCTTTTGGCAAGGATTATATTATTGTTGCCACGACTTGAACCTTTGACATAAATAAGAATATTTTGAATGGTTTTATTGTCATCCAGTTTTTTGCCAATTTTAATAGCATAGCCGTCAATATCTTTAAAAAACACCCCTTCTTTAATACTTAAAGCAGGACGTTTGTTGCTAACATCATAAAGCAGGGCACCCCAACTTAAATTGGCCTTTGGTATTAAAATATTGGAAGCGTAAAAGGCAAATCCTGCTATGGCCAAAATGGCTATGTACATAGGTATGAAAATCCGGATTAAGGAAATTCCTGCCGATTTTATGGATACCAATTCATAGTTTTCACCCAAGCTTCCAAAGGTCATAATGGAGGAAAGTAACACCGCCAGAGGCAAGGCCATTGGAATTAAATGAATGGCTGAATACCCTATAAATTCAAGAATTACATACCATTCAAGCCCTTTGCCAATTAGGTCGCCAATGTATTTCCACAAAAACTGTAACAGAAAAAGAAAAAGCGAAACAAAAAATGTAGCAATAAAGGGACCTATAAAGGAACGCAGAATAAGTATATGTAATTTCTTTATGCCCAAAGTTGTTTGTTTCTTAACAGTTTAAGTTCAAAGTTTTCAATTTTATATTCTTTGCTGCAAATAAAATCATATTCCAAAGGATTGTTGGAAGCTACAATTACCATTCTATCTTTGGTATAGTCATTAACTAAGTTTTGATAGAGTTTAATATTTTCTTCATCCAAGTTTGAGCAAGGTTCATCCAAAAAAACAACATCGGAGTTTGAAAAAATGGCCAGAGTATTTTTAAACCGTTGTCTAACGCCCGACGACAATTGTTTTATCTGTTTATGTTTAAACGCTTCAAAATTTCCCAATTTGATAATCTCATCTATTGAAATAGCTTGGTACACGGGTTTTTGAGCAAAATGAAACGCCAAATGCTCCACGATAGTTAAATGGTCAAATAAATCAAGATAGGGCGAAGAAAATGAAAAGTTGGGTGCATCAAATTCAGAGTCTCCATCTTTCCATTTCAAGGTTCCTTTATCAAAATAAGTAAAACCTGTCAGTATTTTAAGCAAGGTGCTTTTGCCTGAACCATTGGCTCCAAGAATAGCAATTTTTTCAAAAGGTTGAACTGCTAAATTAGCGGATTTAAGAACCCAATGATTGCCAAACTTTTTGTCAAGATTTTCTATATGAAGAGATAAAGCCAAAATTTTATTTAGACGAAAAGCCTTTCATTATCCCTCTGTCAGATTCTTTAATGAAAGTTAATATCTCATCACGTTCTTTAGTGGCAGGCATTTCAGTTTCAATTTTTTTAATGGCAGTGGCATTATTAAACCCTCGCAGGTAAAGGATTCTGTATATTTCCTGTATCTCAGCTATTTTTTCAGAGGTAAAACCCCTTCTTCTTAGCCCAATTGAATTTACACCTTCATACGAAAGTGGTTCACGTGCAGCTTTTGAATAGGGAGGAACATCTTTTCTTACCAAAGAGCCTCCGGATATCATTACATGACTACCAATCTTTACAAACTGATGAACAGCTGATAATCCACCAAGGATAGCAGATTCGCCAATTTCAACATGGCCTGCTAACTGAACCGCATTGGCCAAAATGGAATTTTCGCCAACCACACAATCATGCGCCACATGGACATAAGCCATCAAGAGGCAATTGCTGCCTATAATGGTTTTTCCACTGGCACTTGTACCACGATTAATCGTAACAGATTCTCTGATTACGGTATTATCACCAATAATGGTTAGACTTGGTTCACCATCAAATTTTAAATCTTGAGGAATGGCGCTGATTACAGCACCCGGAAATATTTTTACATTTTTTCCAATCCGTGCACCTTCCATAATGGTAACATTAGATGCTATCCAGGAACCTTCGCCTATCTCCACATTTTTGTGAATGGTAACAAAGGGGTCAATCATTACATTTTGAGCAAGTTTTGCTTCGGGGCTTACGTAGGCTAATGGTTGAATCATGTTTAGTTTGTTTTTAATTACCCTCTGTATTTTCTGATTTGTTTCTAATTACTTGTGCCATCATTTCGGCTTCGCAAACTATTTTGTTACCTACAAAGGCAGTTCCCCTCATTAGGCACATTCCTCTTCTAATAGGGGCAATAAGTTCCATTTTTAAAATAAGGGTATCTCCCGGCACTACTTTTCCTTTAAATTTTGCAGAATCTATTTTTACAAAATAAGTACTAAAATTTTCAGGGTCGGGTTCACGGCTTAATATTAGTACGCCACCTGCTTGCGCCAACGCCTCTATTTGCAAAACTGCTGGAAATAAAGCTTCTCCTGGAAAATGACCAGGGAAAAAATATTGATCCGCACTTACATTTTTAATGGCTACCACTTCATTATCCGTTAGTTTAATAACTTTATCCACTAATAAAAAAGGCCATTTATGTGGCAATAATTTCTCTACTTCGCTATGCGTAAAAATAGGGGGTTTGGATGGGTCATAAACTGGCACATCTATTTTAAATTTGTTCTCCTTTTTTACCTTCTCAATCTGGCGTTTTATTTTTTTAGCAAATTCAACATTGGCTGCATGCCCCGGACGGGCAGCCATTATTTGAGCCTTTATTGGAGTTCCAATTAAAGCTAAATCACCAACCATATCAAGCAATTTATGTCGAGCCGGTTCGTTTTGAAAACGCAGTTCCACATTGTTTAAAATACCTTCTTTCTTAACCTCAACTTTTGGTTTGTTAAACAGTTTTGCAAGATTTTCCAGTTCACTATCCTCTACTACTCGGTCTACAATTACAATGGCATTATTTAAATCCCCTCCTTTAATAAGGTCATTTTTTATAAGCATTTCCAACTCATGCAAAAAGCAAAAAGTTCGGCAACTTGCTATTTGTTCGCTAAATTCTGACAATGTGGTTATAGAAGCATGTTGGCTTCCTAAAACCGGTGAATTATAATCCACCATCACCGTTAGTCGATAATCATTAAGCGGCATGGCCACCATTTCTACTTGATTATCGCTATCGCGGTAGCTAATATTTTCTGTAATTTCAAAATATTCACGTTCTACTTTCTGAACCTCAATGCCTATAGACATGAGTTGTTTTACAAATTCAATGGAACTTCCGTCCATTATGGGCATTTCAGCACCATCAATTTGCAATAATACATTGTCAATTTCTAAACCAGCCAATGCTGCCAAAACATGTTCCACAGTAGAAACTCTGGCACCATTCTGCTCAAGGGTAGTTCCTCGTGAGGTATCTACTACCAAATCACAATCCGCTTTTATAGTTGGTAGATTTGGCAAATCAATGCGTTGAAATACATAGCCATGATTTTCAGCTGCCGGATTAAAAGTTAAATTCACTTTTTGTCCTGTATGTAAGCCCACACCCGACATGGTGAAGGATTTTTTAATGGTGGTTTGAAATTTTTCCATTCCTACTTATTTCACTTAGTTTTTTCTAATTTACTGACTCTCAAATCTAATTCAGGCAAATTGCGGTAAACAGCAATGGCCTTAAACGCATCTTTTAAAGGCAGTATTGGACTTCCAATCCACTGTCTATTTTCTTCAGTTATAGTTTTAGTTATTCCACTTTGTGCTCCAATTTGGGTGCCATTGGCTACTGTAATGTGACCTACAAAGCCTACTTGCCCTCCAATTACACAATTCTCACCAAGTTTTACCGAGCCAGAAATACCAGTATGAGCTGCAATAACAGTATTTTTTCCTATTTCTACATTATGAGCTACCTGAATCAAATTGTCCAATTTTACTCCTTGTCTAATAATGGTACTTCCCATGGTGGCACGGTCAATAGTGCAATTGGCACCAATTTCCACATCGTCTTCCACTATTACATTACCAATTTGAGGTATTTTAATGTATGAACCATCTTTTTGTAAGGCAAATCCAAAACCATCCGAACCAATAACAGTGCCACTATGTATGATACAATTGGCTCCAATTTTTATATCATTATAAATTTTAGCTCCGGCATATATAACAGTATTTTCTCCAATAGTACAATTATCTCCAATATACACTTGCGGATATACTTTTACATTTTTGGCCAAGGTTACATTTTTTCCTATAACGGCAAATTCACCAATGTACAATCCTTCAATAATGTCTATTTTTCCTCCAACATGGCATTTTTCACTTATACCTTTTGGATGGGTTACTGGGTTAAAATATTTTCCTAAAATGATGCAGAAAGCAGTGTAGGGGTCTTTTACCTTTATAAATGTAATATTATTTCTTGATGGCAATGCCTGATCAGGCTTTACCAGAACCACTCCGGCTTCGGTAGTTTCTAAAAAGCTTTCATATTTAGGATTTGCCAAAAAACTTATGGCATCTGCTGAACCTGCATCAATCTTGCAAACGGTACTAATAATATGGGATGAATCACCAAGCAATTCACCATCGAGTTCATGTGCTACTTTTTCGGCTGTAAGCATGTGCTGTAATGCTGCAAACTTACTTATTTTTTTAGATTTGGTTGGATAAATTTAGAATACCACAACGTATTTGTTTTCTTAATTATTCAACATCATAGGCATAATAAGCATCAGCATAGCCTCTTCTTTTTCTTTTTCATTAGGCAAAATAATGCCGGCTCTGTTTGGTGTGCTCATTTCAAACTTTACCACGTCAATATCAAGACTGCCAAGTAATTCAAGTAAAAGTTTTGAATTAAAGCCTATTTCAATGTCTTCACCTGAATAATCACAAGCAATTTTTTCAATCGCTTCATTGCTTAAATCAAAATCTTCTGCCGAAATACTCATTTCACTTCCGGCAAGTTTTAAACGTATTTGATGAGTTGATTTATTGGAGTATATAGAAATACGTTTGACTGAATTGTGTAAATCTTCACGGTTAATGATTAATACATTGGGATTTTCTTGAGGGATTACCGCATTGTAATCAGGATATTTTTCATCAATAAACCGGCATACCAATTTGGTATCTCCAAATGAGAAAAATGCATTAGAACGGTTATAATCCAATTGAACTGGAATGGAAGCTCCCATTAAACTTGATTTTAATAGGTTAAGGGCCTTTTTAGGTAAAATAAAACTATGTTTAACACCAGGTTTTACATCGGTTCGTTCCACTTTTACCAAGCGATTTGCATCTGTTGCCACAAATGTTATTTTATTTTCCTCTAGCTCCACAAAAACACCTGTAAGGTTTAATCTTAGTTCGTCGTTACCAGTAGCAAAAATTGTTTTTGCAATACAGTTTTGCAGCGTTTCAGATGGTATTGTAAACGACGATTCTGATTCAGTTTCAGGCAACTTAGGAAAATCTTTTCCCGGTTGTCCCGCAAGTTTATAATTACCAAACTCTGATTGAATTTGAACCTGAAAGGTTTTTTCATCAATGGTAAACGTTACCGGTTGGTTAGGCAATGATTTTAAAGTTTCAATTGTAAGCCTTGAAGGAACAGCTACTGAAATTGAACCATCCGACTCAATATTCATATTGGTAGTCATACTGGTTTCCAAATCAGTACTCGTTATGCTCAAATTATTTTTAACAATTGTAAAAAGAAAATTTTCAATAATAGGAAGCGTTGGTTTACTAACAAGTGTTCCACTTATTTTTTGTAAGTGCTCAACTAATGACGTTGTATTGGCAATAAATTTCATAATGGGCAAAAATACATAACTCAATTAATAGATTTCAATAAATTATAATGTGTTTTGGTTAACTATTTTTATAGTAGGGTAACTGTTGTTTATTTTATCATACTATTGTAAAAACAATATCATGTAATTAGAATTAGTTTCAATTTTCAATTAAACACTCATATTTACCAAACTTACTATAAATGCCATATGCTTTGCATAAACTTAACTGGTAAATATTGATAAACTAACTATTATTAATTCAATGGATAAAGTAAAAATTGGGATCGTTGAAGATGATGAAATATTATCACGAAATATTCACATCATTCTGAATGAACTTGGTTATGAAACCACCGTTCCTGCAACTAATTATGAAGAAGCTTTGATAATGATAGAAACTGAGAAACCTGATTTAGTAATTCTTGATATACAATTGGATGGTGAAAAGGATGGTATTGATGTAGCTCAGGCAATTAATATAAATTTTAAAATTCCCTTTATTTTTCTGACATCAAGTTCTGATAAAAATACCATCGAAAGAGCAAAAAAAGTATTTCCACCAACCTATTTAGTAAAACCGTTTAATAGATCTGATTTATATAGCTCCATCGAAATTTGTTTAGACAATTTTTCAAAGGCTACCAAGCCAATGGATATAATGGACAGTTACGTTAATAAAGATCAAAGACGGGTATTATTTTCATAAAGTAAAAACGAGTGATATCTTTTATTTGGAAAGCGATGACGTATAGGTAAAAGTAAATACAACCTCCAAAAAAATTAATGTAAGAGCATCACTAAATGATTTTATTGAAAATTTCAGTAAAGATGTTTTCTTCCGACCTCACTGAAGTTATGTTGTTAATCTGGATTATATGAATGCTATCAATTCAGAATTCATGATCATAAATGGCAATAAAATCCCTATCACCAATCAAAAAAGGGAGGAGTTGCTTTCCAAAGTAAATATCTACTAAATAAGAAAATAACAAAATAGGTTATTTCAGAACATTCTAGTTTTTTAAATCTTGGTTGATTTTAGTTTTGTAACTTAAACGTCAAAAATTTAATCCAAAAATATTTTAATTTTTTCTTTTAAAAATTTTAAGTAAATTTGATAAATCAAAAAATAAATTGACTTAAATTTTAAAATCATTGGGTTTTATTTAAACAATTTCTTTCGTTTATAATCCACAGTGTAAACTGTGGTTTATAATATTTTATAGTTAGTAGAATATACAGGCTTGGATGGGAATCCGGGCCTGTTTTTTTTAAATAGCTTATTTTTGAAGAATATTTTATGAGAAACCTTTATAAAAGAGGTGATACAAAAACATTTGACCAATTAGTTGGCCCTGAAGATATGGCAACTTTTGATTCGGGCAATGTTCATGCGGTATTGTCCACCTTTGTTTTGGGGCGGAATGCCGAATGGGTTTGCCGTCTTTTTGTTATTGATTTAAAAGAAGACGATGAAGAGGGGATTGGAACATTTTTAGAAGTAGAGCATAAAAGTCCTGCCTTTGTTGGCGAAATGGTAAATTATACAAGTATATTTGAAGAGCAGAAAGGAAATACGATAATTTGTCAATTTAAAGCTTTAGTAAACGACCGACTAATAGCCAAAGGACGAACAGGTCAAAAAATTTTAAAAAAAGAAAAAATAAACCAATTATTTAAAGGCATACGTGGCGAAGGATAATAAACCAAAAACAATTTCAATAAAGAATAAAAAAGCAGCTTTTGAGTTTCATCTTGAAGCAAAATTTATTGCAGGTATTATTCTCAAAGGAACCGAAGTGAAATCTATACGAGCAGGGCATGCTAATATCAGTGATGCTTACGGTATACTGGATAATGGTAAGGTTGTTATCAAAAATATGCACATATCTGAATTTAAGAATGCCGGATTCATGCAGCACATTCCACTTAATAATAGAGTGCTTTTACTTGGAAAACAAGAAATTAAAAAAATTACAGACAAGCTTAAGGATAAAGGATACACCCTTATTCCTGTTGAGTTATTCTTTTCTGAAAGTGGTTATGCCAAAATTCAGATTGCATTGGCCAAAGGAAAGAAAACCTTTGATAAACGAGAAGACCTAAAATCGAAAGATATAAAACGGGAATTAGAGCGTTATGAATAATTTATTATAGATTTGTTTATTTATATAACTTTATCTGATTATGCTTAAAAAAATAGGTGCTATTTCCTTTTTCTTTTTTTATCTCACTTTTATTTCTTTCTCTCAAAAACCAGGCTCATTAACGGCTGTAGAGTTTGACGGTCTAGATGATTTTATTTCAATTCCAGACATTACAGCAATAAACCCAACGACCAAGATAACGGTTGAGGCATGGATTAAAGCAGATGCATTTAGTACTACAAATTTTGGAAATAGTATTTTATGTAAGCATGGTTGGGCTAGTGGCAATAAAGGCTATGTGCTAAGGTGTGGTGATAATGGCAAAGTTAATTTCAATATTGCAAATTCTTCAGGAGTATGGGTTGAGGCTGTTTCCGCATCTGTAATGAAAACTGGTATGTGGTATCATGTAGCAGGAACTTTTAACGGGGATAGTGTTTCGGTATATATTAATGGAAATCTAGAGGCCTCAGTTCCTTATTCAGGGTCAATAAGTCCTTCAACAGGTTTGGCAGCAAAAATTGGTGATTTGGCTTATACCACAGGTGGAAGTCGTTTGTTTAAAGGACAAATAGATGAAGTAAGAGTTTGGAACGCCGCCTTAACCAAAACTACAATCAGAGATTGGATGTGCCGAAAAGTAACAACCCTGCATCCTAATTATGGTAACTTAGGAGCTTACTATAAGCTGGATGAAGGAACAGGGATAAATGCATCTGATAAATCATCAAATGCTAATACAGCTGCATTAAACAACAGTCCTCGCTGGGTTTCGTCGGGAGCCGCCTTGGGTGATAGTAGCGTTTATGTTTATGGTGCAAATAAATTATCGCTTAAAACAAAATATCATGATGTATTTAATGTAAATAATATTAACGGAGCTCCAAGCACGTTGCATGCCATTGTAAATTACGATTATAACCCAAGTTTTTATGGAAAAAATGTGGCTGGAACGTTTGATTCCTCGCATTATTTCACGGTGTATTATTCTGATAATTCTGCTGTTGGATTTGATATAAATTATAATTTTACAAATTTGGCCAAGACCAAAGGTGCAAAAAAATGTGGAGTGGATATGCTTGCGAAGCCTTTAGGAAATGGAGGAACATGGAATTATACCCCTTCAAAATTTTATGATATAGGGGATAGCTTGGTTATCAAAAAACAAACTAAAAATGAATTTGTAATGAATTTATTTCAAACAGATAGTACAAAACTTTTAATAACAGCTTTCAATAAAGACTGGTTTTGCGGAGGAGATAGTTTGTTAATTACAGCTCAGGGAAATGATTCTTTTACTTATGTGTGGTACAAAAATGGTGGCATTTTAGCAGGAAAAACCAAAAGGACAATGTGGGCCAGCTCAGTAGGAAATTATAAAGTAAAACTTACCAGAAAAGGTACCTCATGCAGTTTTACAAGTTCGCAAATGGCAGTGAACAGCAGAAGCACCTCTGTTACCTGGAATTCTAGTATAACAACTTGTGAAAACAGTGATAGTATTAAATTAAGTCAGGGAACCCCATCGGGAGGATATTTTACAGGTAAAGGGGTAACTTCAAACGGTTATTTTCATCCTAAAAATTTAGGAGCAGGTAATTTTGCTATATTTTATAATTATGTGGATACGAATAGCTGTATAAACCGGGCATCTATTACCGCAAAAATTTTGGATACAGCTAAACTTACGGTTACCCCAATATCATCTATATGCACGGGTGCTAACTCCTTCACTTTAAATAATATTACCCCAACAGGTGGCAAGTATTCCGGAAAAGGGGTGTCTTCAACAACCTTTAATCCCATTACAGCCGGCGAAGGTTCTCACAAGATTACCTATTTGATGACCAAAGCCAATACCTGTGTTAGCAAGGCCAATTTTAATATCAATATTTATAAACCCGACAGCATTTCTATAACCTTAAAAGATAAGGCTTGTAATTTTGACGAGCCAATTGCCATTAACACTTATCCAGCAGGAGGTGTGTTAAAAGGAAGTGCCGTAGTTGGTCAAAATTTTTATCCTCTTTTTGCTTCTAAAGGGTGGCAGTGGGTATATTATTCAATAACAGATGCGCATTTGTGCGATGTTAAAGATTCCGCAAGAATCTATATATCAGAGGCACCTAAAGTATCGTTTTCAAAATTATCTAGTTTGTGTGATAATACTGCGGATATAACTTTAACGGGAGGGCAACCGGCTGATAGCGGAACCTATTGGGTTAACAATGTGCAAAGTTCTAAATTTAGTCCTTCTGCAAAAGGCAAAGGGGTTTATAAAATAGAATACCGGGTGGTAAACTATTTTGGTTGCCGCGATTCGGTTTCGGCTACTTTGAGAGTTAATGCCTCACCAGTAAAGCCGGGTATAAGCGTTAATAAAAATATTCTAAGTTCAAGTTCAGCCGCGGGTAATCAGTGGTTGGATAAAAATGGGCCGATAACGGGTGCTAATCAACAGGATTTTAATCCACCAAAAGATGGTTTTTATTTTGTAAAAGTTACCAATGATTCTAATTGCAGTGCAACTTCCGATTCGTTTCAATTTGCCAAAGTAGGCATTTCTAATCCAATTTTTAAGGATGTAAGTGTCTATCCAAATCCTTCAGCTTCGGGTATATTTACTATTAAAGGATTACCTGCACAAGCTGAAATACGAGTAGTTGATTTATTAGGTAAAGAACTTATTTATCACAATTCAAATCCATCCAACACCCGTATTGACTTGAGTGAATATGGAATGGGAACTTATTTTATATTAATTAAAAGCCAAAATCAATGGTATAATATTAGGGTAGTGGTGCTCCAATAAAATCACATTTATTTTGTCTTTTGATTCTCATTCCGAAGCCATTTTTTGTTAATTCAAAACAGGCATTCGTTTATTGAAGTAAGAGTTTGCTGTTTATTTTTTATCTTCGCAAAACAAATGAGGGTAACACAACAGGCTATTTTTCTGCTTAGCTTTATAGGTATAAGCATCATTCTTTTAAATTTCAGAGCACCCAAACCACAAAAATCAGTTCAGCAGCCCGGGTGGCAGGAACAATACAGTACCATGAAAAATTTAACCGAAGGGGTAAACTATTATGGCCTTCGCAATAGCTGGAACAAATTTGATAAGTTGAATAAGAAATCATCCGGTATTTTAAGTTTTGTTACAGAGATGGGGCCCAATAATGTGGCCGGTAGGGTAAGAGCTTTACTAATTGATGCATCAGATAGTTTGCATTTATTTGCCGGCGGTGTATCAGGTGGATTGTGGGTTTCAACTAATGGTGGGCAAAACTGGACTCCGGTAAATGAACAAAACCTTTCAATGGCTGTAACTTGTATCACACAAAATCCATTTAATCCTAAAGAAATATATTATGGCACAGGAGAAATAATGAATAATAATATTGGGTTGGATGGTGCAGGGGTTTTTAAATCCGTAGATGGCGGAAAAACATTCACACAGTTGCCTTCTACCGCCACCTTAGCTCCATTTGCGTCTATTTGGGATATTGAATATTCAAAAACAGATAGTTCCACATTTTATTTAGGTACGGGTAATGGCGGACTATACCGAACCATTGATAATGGACTAACATTTAAAGCGGTTTATAATTCTTCTAAATCGGTGCATGAAATTTTAACCTACAAAGATTCCACTATATGGTTTGGGTTAGAAGGATATGGTTTAATAACTGCTTCGGAAGACAGTATCATGAAATTTACCAGATTTACCAATACCCTTCCATCATCAGGAATTGGAAGAATAAGTATGAACTATTCGGAAAGGTTTCCTAATGTGGCATTTTGCCAAGTACTAAATACAAGTGGGAATGCTTTAGTTGGAATTTATAAAACTTCTAACCACGGAGTTACCTGGAAAAAGTTAACTTCTCCATCCAGCACAGTTTATAGCTGGGGTTGGTATTGTTTAAATACCAATGTAAGTTCTATTGATACCAATTATGTGATCGCTATTTCGGTAAAAGCAATGCAATCGATAAATGGGGGAGCCTCATGGAATGAACTGGCCGAAAGTCATGCCGATTTTCATACCAGTATGTTTTATCCATCCGGGCGTAATTTGTTAATTGGTAATGATGGCGGAGTGTATCGGTTTAATAGTAAAACCGCACTTACAAGTAATTCAGCTTTAAATAATGGATTAAACATTACTCAATTTTACACAGGAAATTACAATCCGTTAAATACAAGCGATTGTTTAGCCGGTTCGCAGGATAATGGAACCCACGCCCTTAGTGTTTGGGGATTTAAAAAGGTTTTTGGCGGCGATGGATCCTATTGCGCTTTTTCATCTTCACCGCCTTATTATACTTATGTCTCGTATCAAAATGGTGAAATACGTCGCTTAAATCAATATTTTACAGGCGAAACCAATATTAAACCAATAGGCTCTTACAGCTATTGGTTTATAAATTCGTTTGATGTAAATCCTTTGGATGGAAATCAGGTATACGTTTTATCAAAAAGAAGAATACTAGTTTCTACCACGGCCGGAAACAATTGGACTGAACTTACAAAGTCACTTAATAAAGATGTAATATCCATGGGATTAAGTTATCAAACCAATCCCACGGTATATTTTGGTGGCTCAGGAACAACCTTATACCGCTGTACTAAAGCATCCACTGCTACTTTAAGCGAAGTTGATTTAACAAGCACGGCACCAACATTGGCCAAAGGCTCGGTTATTAACAGCATTAAAGTGAGCCATACCAATCCTAACACGGTGTATATTTCCATGTCGGATATAAATACAAAACCACGTATATGGAAATTGAATAATGCGGAAAGCACTGCGCCAACTTGGATAAATATTAGCGGAAATTTGCCGGCTTCATTACCTGTTAATTGCATTGAAGTAAATCCGCAGGATAGTAACCAAATTATAGCCGGTACCGATTTTGGATTGTATACCACGGCTGATGGAGGAACTACTTGGTCTAAAGAGGAGGCCGTACCTAATGTTCCTATTTACAAAATTGTATCGCACCCAAAAAACGGGGTTATTTATATATTTACTCATGGGCGGGGAATTTTTAAATCTCAGTTTAAGGAGTATGTACCTACCGGAAGTATTGCAAAACAAGGGGTTAAGCCTTATGAAATACATTTTAATAATCCGGTGGAAACCAATTTAAATATTACAATTGGCAACGCTAAAGAGGCAGTTGATGCTACGTTTTATCTTTATAATTTTGAGGGTAAAATGGTGTATGCTACTGCCATTTCTGAAACATCAAGTACCAATATTTCGCATTTAACCAAAGGAGTTTATGTAATGAAATTGACCATTGGCCAAGCGGTTTACAACTATAAGGTTTTGAAATTGTAAACTGTTTCTGCCTCAAGTAAAAACTATCTTATGTTTTTTATAAATAATTAATCCAATCTTTAATATGGACTTGTCTGTTGGAATCTTTAGGTCTCACTTTTTTTCTTGAGAAAAAAAGTGACAAAAAAATCAAGTCAGAAAGAACAACAAAACGGAAACCTATTTTTGCTAATAGTTTCTGGAGAGCCATCATTACTAAATCAATAGGTACTTACTCAATGGCTTGTAAAAGTATGGTGGCTATCAATGGCTATATTGGTTTTAATTTTTCTTTAAATTTTTTTTGTTTCACGTCATAGGTCATAGCTATTTTCATAGCATATTTGCTTACGGAGCCTTAGCGGGTATTGTTTACTTTGATGGTATTTTAAAAAAGAGAGTTTTGTTTTTTGTCTTGTTTTACTTCGGCTATCACCAGTTTTTTGTAACAAAAATGGGTGTCTTTTCTTGTAAATTCTGAGTTCAATTCAATGGTTAGTCGCTCAGAACTTAATCCGCTTACAAGCGTTATTCGGTTATATTTTACTCAAATTGCCGGAATTAAGGATTGCGAATTTAACGTTGATTTAGATTGTATAAATGTGTCAATCGTTTCATCAATTTCATTGGGTACTTCTTATCTGTTTGCTTTGCTTTTTTATGGACCGGCCCTTGTTATTCCTAGATTTTACTTCAAATAAACCAAGGTTACTTTCTAAATAATTTCTATGATGCTCTTAGTAACGGTTTAACTTGCCATTTAAATGCATTTTAATTTGCTCCACTTCAATATCTTAAAATAGGGGTGTATTTGACTTAAAATGGCAGGTAATTTTGAAATATGAAAACAAAACTTTCGGTCCGTTCTGTTCATTAATTTCATACCATCCATTTCTTAAAGAGCAATAGGAGTAAAGGAATGCAATATATCCTTTATCAGATTCAAGAATTATTGGTAACAGTAAAATAAATTTTGAAGGTCAATTAGATTCAACCTCTCCCCATGAGGGGTCGTAAATCTTATTGATTTTTTTTCTAAAAGCCTCAGAACCCTATTGGTTCATTTTTGTAAGGCTTTTTAACAGTCCCTATGCCAATCGCAACTTCGCAAATTTCAACACCAATTGTTTCTCGCCATATTCGTTAAACAAAACAGAAGCTTTGCGAGAATCCCCAACCCCTTCCATTTTGGTAACAACCCCTTTGCCAAATCGCTGATGCTCAACATTCATCCCTTCTTTCAGTCCGGAGGTATCATCGGGTATAAAATTTTCAGTGGCTTGTGGCAACGGCTTAAGGGCGGGTTTGGTAAACACACCCGGTTTATTAGCCGCAGTTTTCATCCATGCGTTGGTTTGTGATTTGGTATCATCACTTCGGCTACCACCGGATAGGGGAGAAGCCGTGGCAAAGCGTCGGTCGATATCCAAAAATTCTTTGTCTATTTCATCCAAAAATCGGCTGGGTTCGCATGGCAGCAAGGTTCCAAATTTGAACCGTGATGTAGCATAACTTAAATATATTTTCTTTTCGGCACGGGTAAGAGCCACATAAAACAAGCGTCGTTCTTCCTCTAGTTCTTTTCGGTTGCCTAGCGACATTTGTGAAGGAAACAAATTTTCTTCCATTCCCCCTATAAACACCACCGGAAACTCCAAACCTTTGGAACCGTGAATGGTCATAAGCGTTACCTTATCTGCATTTGGGTCGTCTTTGTCGGCATCCGTTAGCAGAGCAATATCCTGTAAATAATTTTCAAGGGTTTTTTCCAATTCATTGGTATCGTCTTCCACAAATTCCTTTATACCATTAAGTAAAGCCACCATGTTTTCATACCGGCTGATGCCTTCAATGGTTTTGTCTTCGTTCAGAAATTTTAATAAACCCGTAGCTTTGGCCACATAAGCCGCCAGTTCATAAGCATTATGGGTTTTTCGCAATTCCCCAAAACTTTGAATCATAATGGCAAAGTCGTTTATTTTGGAAGCCGCAGCCCGTAATTCGGGAAATTCTCTTACCCTTTGAATCACTTCCCAAAACGATAAATCGTTTTGCCCGGCATATAAGATTAAACGGTCAATAGTGGTTTGCCCAATACCACGAGCAGGGTAATTGATTATTCGTTTTAAAGCTTCCTCGTCATTATTGTTTACCACCAATCTTAGGTAGGCTACAAAATCTTTAATCTCCTTGCGCTGGTAAAACGACATACCTCCAAAAATTCGATAAGGAACATTCAGTTTTCTCAAAGCTTCTTCAAAACTTCGTGATTGGGCATTGGTGCGGTAAAGGATAGCAAAAGCCGAATTGGGCAATTGCTTTTCCATCTTTTCATCAAAAATGGCTTGAGCTACAAAACGGCCTTCTTCGTTGTCGTTAATGGCTTTTAAAACTTTTATTTTATCACCTGTAGCATTACTGGTCCATACCTTTTTTTGGAGCTGGTCTTTATTGTTTTTAATTATTCCTCCTGAGGCATTAACAATAACTTGTGTGCTGCGATAGTTTTGCTCTAGTTTAAAAATTTTAAGGTCGGGGTATTCACTTTCAAACGATAAAATATTTTTGATGGTAGCCCCACGAAACGAATAAATACTTTGGGCATCATCACCTACCACACAAATATTTTGATGCACGGCAGCCAGTTTTTTAATAATCATAAACTGGCAATGGTTAGTATCCTGATACTCATCCACCATCATGTATTTAAACTTATGCTGGTACTTGTTTAAAACATCCGGAAATTTTGTAAGCAATTGGTAGGTTTTAAGAAGTAAGTCGTCAAAATCCATGGCACCGGCTTTAAAACATCGTTCTTCATAAGCCTTATATATTTTGCCCAATTCTGGCCTTCCTGTGGAAGAATCGTAAGCGTTAACTTCCTGATCGGTTTGATACATTCCTGCTGTAATCAAGTTGTTTTTGGCATTGGATATTCGGGCCAAAATCATTCCAGGTTTATAGATTTTGTCGTCAATCTGCATTTCTTTCAAAATGCTTTTTATAAGGCTTTTTGAATCTTCAGAATCATAAATGGTGAAGTGGGAAGGATAGCCTAATTTATCGGCTTCAATTCGTAAAATTTTGGCAAATATGCTGTGAAAGGTTCCCATCCAAAGGTTGCGGGCTTCATGGCCTACGACAGTTTCAATACGGTTTCGCATTTCCTTGGCCGCCTTATTGGTAAATGTGAGGGCAATAATATTAAAGGGATCAACCCCTTTGTGAATGAGGTTTGCAATTCGGTAAGTAAGTACTCTTGTTTTGCCCGAACCCGCTCCGGCTATTATCATTACTGGTCCTTCCGTTTCGGTAACCGCTTGTTTTTGGGGGTCGTTCAGTTGCTTCAAAAAATTTTCCAACGCACTATAAATTATAACTTTCAAAGTTATAGGATGAGGGTAATTGGATTACAAAATATTATTAGTAAATATCAACATCACCAATTTATGGATCCGGCTTTAAATGCAACGGTAATAGAAAAGCAAAGGCAGTTTATAGATTTTTTATAATTTCATTAATCAAATTAAATTAGCTTTGCAGCCGATTTCTAAAAAACAACAATGAATAACATTATTCCTAACGACCGAGCTATTATTGTTCCAATTGATTTTTCTAAAACTTCTCACAATGCCCTTTTGCATGCTGCCGATCACGCCCAAATTTTTGGGAATGATATCGTGATGGTTCACGTTTTAGAGGAAAGTTACCTTTCAAGTTTATTTGGTGGCAGTGGAAGTAAGAATGACCTTATCAAAACCGGCATTGATTTAAAGATGAACGAACTGAAAAGCGAAGTACTGGCGAAATACCCTGCTTTAAAAATCAGCTATTTAATTCATTCGGGCAAAGTGTACAAAGCTATTGTTGAAATAGCCGAAAAAGTGGGCTGTGATAGCATAATTATGGGAACGAAAGGTGCAGAAGGGATTGATCAGATTATTGGAAGTACCGCTTCCCGTGTTATGAGTTATGCAAATGTTCCGGTTATTATTGTTAACGAGTTTCCAAAGAAAGGCCGTTATGAAAAATTGGTTTTACCAATAGATTTAACCAAAGAATCAAAACAAAAAGTTACCTGGGCTATTCATATTGCCAAAAAATATAACTCTGAAGTTCACATTATTTCCGAAGTTGAAGACGATGAATTTTTACATAACAAAATTAGAGCCACTATTTATCAGGTTAAAAATATACTTGAACAAAACGGTGTTAAAGCTGTAATTTTTGAATTGGATGAAGAGAGATTCCCGGGCCACTTGGGTGTAGATACTTTAAAGTATGCTGACGAAATTGGAGCTGATTTAATTTTGATAATGACACAGCAAGAAAAAGGATTCTCTGAATTTATTTTTGGATCGGAAGCACAGCAAATAGTAAACCGTGTAAGTAAAGTTCCTGTAATGTGCATTCACCCTAAAGAAACCGCCTTTAAATACGAAGGTACTGACGGATTTTATTAGGGCTAGACACCTAAATCATTTAAATCAAAAAGCCCTTTATGGATAAAGGGCTTTTTGATTTAATGAAATATTCTATTTGATTTCCTTTACCCAAAAGGTGTATTTTGGATTAGGATGACTTGATTTGTATTGTTGAGCTTCTTCACTTGTTTTAAAACTACCAACTGAAACATAGAACTGCTCGGTGTCAGGTTTTTTAATTAATGATGCTTTGTAGCCATCGGCTTCTAGTTTTTTAACCAATAATTTGGCATTGCTTTCTAAAGAATAAAGTCCGGTAATGATATAGAAATAACCTGTAGTAGTCGCCTTAGGTGATGTTGGTTTGGTAGGAGGGGTTGAAGATTTAGAGGGTTCTTTAACGGTTTCAATAACACGGGTTTCTTTAACAATTACAATGGTATCTCTAACCCTTATAATTTTAGGCATAGGTTTTTCAGCAGGTTTTGGAGCCTCATACTTATCCGTATCAATTTCTTCTTTATCTTTTTTAGCTGGAGAATAGCTTACCATTAATTCATGTGAATTCCCAAGTTTTGTTAAACCTTTGAAAAAAGATTTTTCATACATATAGCCAACTTTTACATCAGGTAAAACCCATAATCCGCCCATAACACCGTATCCTGATTTTGGTCTTAACCAAGCCCCACCCCAAAGTTTGCCAGTTTTTTCAGCTAACACATTTATATCAACTCTTACAGGAATAGCATTTTGTACCTGCCAAAATACCAAAGGGGTAATTTTAACATCTTCGCTCGGAGCTATGGTGTATTTAACGTGTCCATTTGTAATTAAAGGATTATTAAAAACCAACTTTCCATTAATCGTTTCACCAACAGTATTTTTACTTTGAATAAGCTGTTGCATAGCTACTCCAATTTCAAGTAATTCATTATTCCACGTAACCCCGGTTCTGAAGTCAACAGATGAACGAGTATTGTTTAATAATGCTGTATAAAATGGATCGTTGTAATCTGGTGTTAAAATAGAGGATGTATTTGAACTTACGGATATAAAATCAAGACCTGCTCCAAATCTTAGGTTATTTGATTCGTCCATGTTCTTAATTGCATAGGCATAATTTAATCCCATTACTTGTTTGTTCATCATAGGAGCTTTTTCGGCCCAAAAGAAACCACCAAAAGCTGATTTATATTGAGAAGGAGACATGGAAAAAGATCCTATAAATGCTTCGGGACTTCCTTGAATACCGGTCCAGTATTTTCTTCCTGCCAATGTAACATTGACAGGTGATACAGTTCTTGTCATGGAAGGATTAGAAACATTTAATAAATACGAATTAAATCCAAACAAGGGCGTTTGTTGTGCAATAGCTGAATGAGATAAACTGCAAACTACTGCTAATATTGATATACGAATTAACTTCATGATTTTTTACTTAATAATATTTAAAATACCGGTATAAACTTTTCCTGTGTTTTTGTTTTCAATAACATAAACATAATAACCATCAGGCAAAACAGATGAATCACGTGTGCCATTCCAATCGTTTTTATAAGGTGACGCGGAGTAAACCAACATGCCTTCTCTTGTAAACACATTAACATAACACTTACTCAAGTCGGGAATATTATTAATAACCCAAGTATCGTTGTGTCCATCACCATTAGGAGTAAGTAAATTAGGAACTGCTATAGTCTCGGTTTCAACTTTTACAACCAATGAATCTTTTGCTTCGCAACCTACAAGGTTTGAAGCCCGTAAAATATATTTAGTGGTGGTCAATGGACGAGATGTGGGGGTAAGTTCAGTCGGATCACTTAACCATGTTGCCGGTAACCATTCTACCATTCCATTTGAAGTGCCTTTAAAGGTTACAGGTTTTCCCGGCATAGTTGTAAAGCCTGGTCCGGCATCTACCGTAGGGCGTTCAAGAATTGTAAATGTTAAACTATCAGAAGTAAAACATTCAGCAGATCGTGAAATCACAGCTTTTTTAAAGGTATTTGATTTTAAAATTAGAGTATCGTAGTTTTTGCCATCGTTCCAAACTACCGTACCTGTAGATTTATTTACAAGAACTACGGCGCTATCGCCAGAGCAACGTTTGATATCACCGTTAGGAATTAAAGTAATAGTAGGAGGAACAGGAGAGTTAACCGCAATTGCAATAGTATCAGAACAACCGTTGTCTAATACTATTTTTAAATACCCTTTTTGAAGACCTGAGATGGATGGTGTATATTTTAGGTTAGGAGTTGAATAATAGGAAGCGTTTATTTTCCACTCAATTTCCTGAATACTTGAAAATGGGGGTAGGGTTGATGTATTAAAGGCTTCTAAGGTGATTGGGAAACAAGGTGATTTTGAAGTATAACTCATCAAAGGAATGGCGTCAATAGTGATTACTTGAGTTGCCGTATCCGAGTATCCTTTTTTATTAAAAACAACCAACTTAACGGTATAATTTCCTGCTACATTTATTTTCTTTTTAATGGTTTCTTTATTTTCGGTTGTAATTATTGTTGACGGGCCTGTAACAGACCATTCCCATATAGCAATTGCTGAATCAGAACGAGAATTGCTGGCAGAGATTGTTATTGAATCATTTAAGCAATGACCTGATGTTTTTATGATTGCTATAGGTTCATTGGTGGATAAGACATTATTACCACCTTTGGCATTGCCTAATGTATAGGTTCCAAAACCTGGTGTACTAATTGTATTATTAATAGTGCCATTTTTAGGTAAAGTACCAGCTCCTCCAATATTAAAACTGTTTCCCGAAGTATTATACACAATTCTTAAGTTAGCAGGATCATTTACCAAATCGTTAGTTGCAATACTATCATATAAGAAGCCAACAGAATTGAATGACAAGCCTGATGATAAATAAGGCTCGTAGATATACCAATATCTGATATCCGAAATGTGAGATATTGTTGAAGGTAAATTGCTTATAGGTGCTTTGCCAATGAAACTTTTAAAACCAATGATTGCTTCACTAATACTTGGCCATGTTGCATTTAAATAAATTGGTCTGTAATCGTTATCCAAACCGGCAGGAACCGTATCAATAATAGAATAGCCGGTAGGCAGATTATGATATTTTATATAAAATGGACCTTTAATGTAGCTTAAACTATTCCCGGGTTTTAAAACAGTTGTTAAATTATTTCTATACACAATTAAACTGTCAGAGGTGGTTGTTTCAATAAAACCTTGAATCATTTCTAAACCGGTGCTCAAACTTATTTTTCCGTGCAAATACAAAGTTTTGTTTTTACTTAGCATTACAATTTTTCCAATAACAGAAGTTTTCTCAGGATATAAATGTAGTGTTTTACCAATGGTTACAGTTTCGGTATTATTTAATTTTTTGGTATAAATATTCCAGCTGTTGCTTGCTATAGTAACTGCTGATGAAAGTTTTGTGTTTCCATCATTTGCCGTTACAAAAAGGTCTTGATTATTAAATAAAATCCACGCTATATAACTTTTATCAAGGTAGTGCCGAATTTTATCTTCTACTAAAAAAGATTCAGCGGTTGTTAGGTTATTCCCAAGTGTTCCTTGATAATAACATCCTGTTGCATCTATATTAGTAAAAGGTTTAAGCCCTGATAATGTTGAATCTAGGAAAAAATAATAGTTTGTTATATCCGAAAACTCAGTGTTGTTTGGGGTAATTGTTGAATTACCATAGAGTTGAACTCCATTAGAAGATTGTCCAATTTTAGTATCATTTATCGAAATTGATAAAATACCTCCTTCGGAATGTGCATGGATGGCTGAATTATTTAAATTTTTAAATTCTGATTTATTAAAGGTTAAATTATCTGCAATTGCAGTTGAAGGTTGAAAAATATCAATACCATTGTGTCCATTTGTAAACTTGTTTGCATTAAAATTAATTTTATGATTTTTTCCGTGATTTTTAATAAAAACTCCCTTGTGAGCATTGTTTATAACATTATCCGAAATTCTTAAGTAACCCTTAGAATTAAGATTAATTATATCAAATCCTGTGAAATCTATATTAGCATCAAAGGGATTCAGAACATTATATTCAAAGTTTAGTGAATCCACGTTACCAGAAAAGTTATTTAATGCAATGCCACTTATTTCAGAAGCTATGTTCAAATAGGATGTAGTATAAGACTTGCTGCTTCTATCTGAAAAGGTATTGAAACTTATTCCTTTATAAGTAGAATCGATGGTAATGAAATTTAAATCACAATAAAAATTATCATTTAAAATTATCCCTTCTGAATAAAAATCACCGGTTTTGATTTTGCAATTTTCTATTTTATTGCCGGAATTAGCTATGATACCGCCAGAAAAATAGATACCGGCAGTTGCAAAATGTGAAATGATAAGATTTGATAAGCTAAGATCATTATATATTCCATTGCCTCCTATTCCAAATGAAATATCATATTCTAACCCAAACTTAGTGGAACTCGATGGAATAATAGAGTTATCACCCAATATTTTTAAACCATCAATATCAATATAGCCGGATAAAATTTCAATAACTGAATTACCCGAAATGCTGGAACCTAACGCTTGATAAGGAGGAACAATTAGTGTTTCATTTTTACGTTTGGTTGTTAATGGGTTTATTCCCCAGTTATTACCTCTAATTACCAATGGTTTGTCTACCAATAGAATTTCCTGATAGATTCCTTCCGAAATATAGATTGTATCATTCCAGAATGCCGAAAAAATGGCATTACTAATGGTTTTTTTTGGGCCTGTAGTTGCAAAATCCCAAACGGAATCTTTTCCATTATAAGAGTCATCACCAGTGTTCACATTTACATACCATCGGGCGGCCTGAAGCGATGGTGCAAAAGCCAGTACACATAACATTAAAAGTATTTTTAGTTTCATCGTTTTAAAAGATATAGAGTGCAAATTAATATTATTAATTAATAACTAGGTTAGTTATTAATTAATTTAAGGTGTTTATAAATAATTAATTACAACGAAGTGCGCTGTGGTGATAGTAAATAATGAAACTACTTTAAAGTGATTACCTGCAAATAAAATTTGTTTAATTGTTTTGTTTTAACGGGTAAAGTATAAGATTTTATACCTGTGTCCCTAGTTTGTAAGTGCTTTGTTTATATCTTTTGAATACAAAAATCAGTTAGGTCTTTAAATTCGCATTTCCTAATAAAAACTATCCAATTGGCACAAGAAGTAAGATATGACGAAGATAGCATAAAATCCCTTGATTGGAAGGAACATATCCGTCTCAGGCCGGGTATGTACATAGGTAAGTTGGGCAATGGCTCATCTGCCGATGACGGTATTTATGTATTGCTAAAAGAAATTATTGACAATTCCATAGACGAGCACGTTATGGGAAATGGCAGTAAAATTGATATTAAAATAGAAGAAGGCAAAGCAACTATACGTGATTTTGGCAGAGGAATTCCATTAGGAAAGGTTTTGGAATGTGTCTCAAAAATAAACACTGGTGGAAAATATGATTCCAAAGCCTTTCAAAAATCAGTAGGACTAAACGGGGTGGGTACAAAAGCGGTAAATGCTTTATCAAATTATTTTAAAGTTCAATCAGTAAGAGAAGGAAAAAGCAAGATAGCTGAATTTGCTAAAGGAGAATTAATTGGTGAAAAAGACCTTGAGTTAGACCAACCCAACGGCACTATGATAGAATTTATACCGGATGATTCTATTTTTAAACATTACCGGTTTATTAACGAGTTTATAGACAACCAACTTTGGAATTATGCTTATCTTAATTCTGGACTTACTGTTAACTATAATGGTAATAAGTTTTTTTCCAAAAATGGTTTATTGGATTTGCTGCGACGCAAAACCAATGAGGATGAACTTAATTATCCCATCATTCATTTAAAAGCAGATGATATCGAATTGGCTTTTTCTCACGATAACCATTACGGTGAAGATTATCACACCTTTGTTAATGGACAAAATACTACACAAGGTGGAACGCATTTACAAGCCTTTAAAGAAGCGTTTGTAAAAACCATTCGCGAGTTTTATAAAAAAGATTTTGATGCCAGCGATATTCGCTCTTGTATAACAGCTGCATTAAGTGTTAGGGTTCAGGAGCCTGTTTTTGAGTCTCAAACCAAAACAAAATTGGGAAGTGCTGATATGGGGCCGGATGGGCCAACCGTTAAAGCTTTTATTTATGATTTCATAAAAAAACACTTAGACGACTACCTTCACAAAAACCCTACCATAGCTGAGGCCATGCTCAAGCGTATTTCGCGAAGCGAAAAAGAACGTAAGGAAATGGCAGGCATTCGTAAACTGGCAAATGAAAGGGCTAAAAAAGCAAATTTACATAACAAGAAGTTAAGAGATTGCAGAACTCATTTTACCGATGAAAAAGATGAAACCCGCTACAATACCACCCTTTTTATAACCGAGGGTGATTCAGCAAGTGGAAGTATTACAAAATCACGAAACGTAGATTTACAGGCAGTTTTTAGTTTAAGGGGAAAGCCTTTAAATTGTTATGGTTTAACCAAAAAAGTTGTATATGAAAACGAGGAGTTTAACCTACTTCAACACGCCTTAGATATTGAAGATGGTTTAGAAAATTTAAGATATAACAATATTGTAGTGGCTACAGATGCTGATGTGGACGGAATGCACATACGTTTACTATTAATGACGTTCTTTTTGCAATTTTTCCCTGACCTCGTGCGTAATGGACATTTGTATATCTTAGATACCCCCTTGTTTAGGGTAAGAAATAAACAAAAAACAATTTATTGTTACAGCGAAGTTGAGAAACAAGCAGCCATTACAAAACTTAAAGATAAAGTAGAGATAACACGATTTAAAGGATTAGGAGAAATAAGTCCGGATGAATTTGGATTGTTTATAGGTGAGGAAATACGATTAGACCCTGTTATCGTAACTCAGGAAATTTCAATTGAGAAAATTTTGGATTACTATATGGGTAAAAATACTCCTGAACGGCAAGAATTTATAATTAATAATTTAGTAATTGAGTTGGATACTGACTATGTTCCGGTGGAAGAGGCTCAAGAAATAGAGGCATAAAATTAGTAGCAACTTTCAAAAAGTTAAAACTTTTTAAAAGTTTAAAAATAAATGGACGAAGAATTACCAATAGAGAACGAAAACACTGATAACGAATTAAGGCATGACGACCCCAAGGTTATTCCTGTGGCCGGTATGTACCAAAATTGGTTTTTAGATTATGCCTCATATGTTATTCTTGAACGTGCTGTTCCTGCTTTAGAAGATGGCCTAAAACCCGTGCAGCGAAGGATTCTTCATAGCATGTGGGAAATGGAGGATGGCCGTTATAATAAGGTGGCTAATGTTATTGGTAACACCATGAAATACCACCCGCATGGTGATGCAGCCATTGGCGATGCCTTTGTAAATCTTGGCCAAAAAGAATTGCTCATAGACATGCAAGGAAACTGGGGCGATATACGTACCGGCGATAGTGCAGCAGCTCCCAGATATATTGAGGCAAGGTTATCAAAATTTGCTTTACAAGTAGCTTTTAATCCTAAAACCACCAACTGGCAAAGAAGTTATGATGGCAGAAACCGTGAACCGGTAACCTTGCCAATGAAGTTTCCTTTATTGCTGGCGCAAGGTGTGGAAGGAATTGCCGTAGGGTTAAGCACCAAAATTTTGCCGCATAATTTTATTGAATTAATAGAGGCAAGCATTGCTATTTTAAACGGCAAAACAACCAATATTATGCCCGATTTTCCAACCGGTGGAATGGCTGATTTCAGTAATTATAATGGAGGGAAACGAGGCGGAAGGATAAGAGTAAGAGCAAGAATAGAAGAAAAGGATAAAAAAACACTCCTAATAAAAGAAATTCCTTTTGGCACAACTACCGGAAGTATTATTGATTCGATAATTAAAGCCAACGATAAAGGGAAAATAAAAATAAAAAAGGTTGTAGATAATACTGCCAAAGATCTTGAAATTGAAATTCAATTGGCTCCTGGTATATCAACAGATAAAACCATTGATGCCCTTTATGCTTTTACAGATTGTGAATCGAGTATTTCTCCGAATGCTTGTGTGATATTTGGAGACAAGCCGCATTTTTTAGATGTAAATGATATTTTAAAACAATGCACCGATTCTACAGTTGATTTGCTGAAATTGGAATTGGAAATCAGACGGGGAGAACTGGAAGAAAAATGGCATTTTAGCAGTCTCGAAAAAATATTTATTGAAAATAGAATTTACAGAGATATTGAAGAATGCGAAACCTGGGATGAAATAATAGAAACCATTGATAAAGGTTTGGAACCATTTAAGCCAAGCCTAAGAAGAGAAGTCACCACAGAGGATATTACCAAACTTACAGAAATTAGAATCAAGCGTATTTCAAAATTTGATGCTTTTAAAGCAGATGAATACATGAAAGGTTTGGAAACGGAATTGGATGAGGTAAACAATCATTTAGAAAACCTGATAAAATTTGCTATCCGATATTTTGAAGCTTTATTAAAGCAATTTGGTAAGGGCAAAGAACGCAAAACAGAAATTCGTCAGTTTGATAGTATTGAAGCCAATATAGTAGCTGTGGCCAATCAAAAACTATATGCTAATTTGGAAGAGGGTTTTGTTGGGTATGGACTTAAGAAAGACCAGTATATATGCGATTGCTCTGATTTAGATGATGTGATTGCCATTCGTGAAGATGGAAAATACACTATCAGTAAGGTTGCTGATAAGGCCTTTTTTGGAAAAAATCTGATTCATGTAGATGTATTCCGAAAAAATGACGACCGCAAGGTTTATAATGTTGTTTATCTGGAAGGATTAAGCCGCAAATATTTTGTAAAACGGTTTACCATTACTGGCATCACACGCGATAAGGAATATGATGTAACACAGGGAAAACCCGGTTCTAAAATTCTCTATTTTTCAGCTAACCCTAATGGCGAGGCAGAGATAATAAATGTACAATTGAGCAATATGAGTAAAGCTCGTATAAAAGTATTTGATTACAACTTTGCCGACCTTGCCATAAAAAACCGAAATAGCATTGGAAATACACTAAGTAAATTTCAGGTTCGTAAAGTTACGCTTAAAGAAAAAGGCCGCAGCACTATTGGAGGCCGGGCCATTTATTTTGAACCCGCCATTGGTCGCCTAAATTCAGATGGAAGAGGTGATTACTTAGGACGTTTTGATAACGAAGATAAAATTTTGGTGATTTATAAAGACGGCAGCTATGGAATGACCGACTTTGAACTAACCAACCATTATGAACCTAAGGACATTGAATTAATCCGTAAATACAATCCTGAAATGATTTTGAGCTGCATGCATTATGTGGCCGATGAAAAGCAACACTATGTAAAACGCTTTAAAATAGAAACCACCACTATTGGTAAAAAATTCATCTTTATACAAGAAGGCAAAGGAAACTTGCTTACCTACATAACTGATAAAACTAATCCCGTCTTGCTTATTAAAACAGTGAATAAGAAAAATGAAAAAGAGGAAAAGGAAATATATTTGGTTGAGTTTATAGGAGTGAAAGGATGGAAATCATTGGGAAATAAACTAACCTATGATACCTTAAAATCATTTGAGGATATCACACCGGAGCCTGTTATTGAAGAGGAAGAAATTCCTTTAATAATTGAGCCTTCTGATGATGATGTAGTTAAAGAGTTATCAAAAAATAATGAAAAACCCAATGATGATGGGGAAGATGATGACGAAGCAAATCAGGTAAAGACGATTCAGATTAATTTGTTTTAATCAATCCCATAAAGTTTACAAAGCAAACTTCCTGCTGCTTTCTATACGTTTAAAAAGATTTGAAATAGCTGACGAATTTTGCTTCTGCTCATTGTCCTTGTCGGAGGATTTTACCCCCTTGAATTCATTAAGTTTTTGTACATTTTTTTTCATAGCATTACAAATTTTAGGCATTAAATTTTATTGATTAAATAAAAATAATTACACAAATCTATCATAAAATATATGCCATACAAACGAATGTTGAAAAGTAATCGGTTTTTTAAAAGTATCTTTGTGTCAAAATCTAACGGATAAAAAATACTCTTTCTAAGCGTTTTTACCCTTAAATTGGGTTAAAAAAAGCAAAAATTTAATGTTTATTTCGCTGATTAAATAAGAGTTTTATTTTTTTTAACAATTGCTTTTTATGAATTCTCCGCAACCAAATAACCCATTGTATGGAATTACTCTTGAAAAAATTTTAAACCATTTAGTGGATTATTATGGTTGGGAACAATTGGGTATAAGAATAAATATTAGGTGTTTCAATGAAAATCCAAGTATAAAATCCAGTTTGGTTTTTTTACGAAAAACTCCCTGGGCCAGAAAAAAGGTAGAGGAATTGTATTTAGAAACCCTTTAAATTTCTCTATTTATATCCCAGTTTTCTAAATAGTCAGCCACCCTTCTTACAAAACTGCCACCTAAAGCACCATCCACAACGCGGTGGTCGTAACTATGACTTAAATACATCATGTGTCTGATGGCAATTACATCACCGTATTCAGTTTCCAATACAGCAGGCTTTTTGCGTATAGCACCGGTAGCCATAATAGCTACTTGCGGTTGGTTAATAATTGGTGTACCTAAAACGTTTCCAAATGTACCTACATTGGTTAAAGTGTAGGTTCCACCTTGAATATCATCAGGAGTAAGCTTGTTCATTCTGGCACGGTTGGCTAAATCATTTACTGCTTTTGCCAGGCCTAATAGATTCATGCTATCCGCATTTTTAATAACCGGAACAATTAAGTTTCCGCTTGGCAATGCCGCAGCCATTCCAACATTAATATTTTTACGTTTTATGATATTGGTGCCATCCAAAGAAATATTTATCATCGGGAAATCTTTGATGGCTTTAACTAAAGCTTCAATAAATAAAGGAGTAAATGTCAAGTTTTCACCTTCACGATTTTTAAATACTTCCTTCATCTTGTTGCGCCAGTTTACCAAATTGGTTACATCGGCTTCAACAAAAGAAGTTACATGAGGCGATGTGCTTACACTCATTACCATGTGGTCGGCAATAAGTTTTCGCATTCTATCCATTTCAATTATTTCATCACCATTACCCAAAGAAATAGCGGGCTTCTGAGCTGGTTTTGCGGGTTCGCTTACTGCAATTGAAGGGGTTGATGGAATAGAAATTGTATCAACAGTTGCAGGCTTTTTGCCTTTATTTTCAACGTATTCCAAGATATCACGTTTTGTCAAACGTTCATCTTTTCCTGTACCTGTAATTTTTTCTAATTCTGTCATACTAACACCTTCAGCGCGGGCAATATTCAATACCAATGGTGAATAAAATTTGTTGCCTGAAATAGCAGATGTATCAGTGCTTTCAATTGCATTGGTCACAAAATTTTCCGCTACTTTAACCGCTTCAGTAAATTTAACGGTATCATTGGTAACAGAAGTATTTTCGAGAGTTGAGGCTATTTCACCTTCGGTTAAAATAATGGCTACAGGCGCACCAACTTTGACTATATCCCCATCATTAAATAATTTTTTGCTTAAAATTCCACCTTTTGGAGTAGGAACTTCACTATCAACTTTATCTGTTGCTATTTCTAATATAGCTTCATCAATTTCTATCTTATCACCTTCGTTTTTAAGCCATCTGATAATAGTTGCTTCCGCAATACTTTCCCCCATTTTGGGCATCACTAATTGAAATTCAGACATAAATTATTTTGTTTTTAAAGGACTGCAAAAATGCAAAAAAATGTTGAGGATTAAATTGATAAATTCTGCTAATTCAAAAATGTTAAAACTTATGCCCATTTTTGCAACTCATGAGCAATCTCCTTTACATCAAATCTCAAACGAACACCGGAAATTATCGAGCTATAATAGAAATACCCGCAGGAACCAATCGAAAAACCGAAATTAATAAAGAAACGGGAGCTTTTGAAGTTAGTTTAAGAAATGGGAATCCTCGGATTATTGATTTTTTAGGATATCCTGTAAATTATGGTTTTATCCCAAGTACGGCAATGGATAAACTAAGAGGAGGAGATGGGGATCCACTAGATGCTTTAATAATTTGCGAAAGTTTATCACTTGGTAGCTTAATAGAATTTATCCCTATAGCTCTTTTAAGACTTAAAGATAGTAATGAATTGGATAGCAAAATAATAGGAGTGCCGGCAAATCCTGAATTAAGAACCATCTGTGCTACAAATTTCGCAGAATTAAAAACACTCTATCCAGCCATTATGGAAATCTTAGTTAAATGGTTTTTAAATTATGACAAGCAAAATGATACTACCGAATTTATTGCTTGGGATGACGAATTTAAGGCCATAAATGAAATTGAAAAATGGAGGATTTAATTGCATTAAATAACATATTTTAAGCGTTAAAATTTCCTGATTATTTTGCACTTTTGCAGTATTAAAGAGAGGTGAGATATTTAATCTATAGTTTATTAATTTTTATTGTAAACAGTTCCTTTGCTCAAGAAGGACCTTTGCGAATAGCGCGACTTAAATATGCCGGAGGGGGTGATTGGTATGCCGCTCGAACAGCCTTACCCAATTTAATAACTTTTTGTAATCGGCAGTTAGGAACTACCATTGACTCTAGAGAGGCAACCGTGGAACTGGCAAGTAAGGAAGTATTTAACTATCCTTATATTTTTATGACCGGGCATGGTACATTTTTGTTTAATGATAATGAAGCCGATAATCTTCGTAACTATTTAATGGCCGGTGGTTTTTTGCATATAGACGATAATTATGGTTTAGATCCCCATGTTAGACCGCAGCTCAAAAAAGTATTCCCTGAACTAGATTTTGTAGAACTTCCTTTTAATCATCCTGTATTTCACCAAAAATATGAATTTACAAATGGTTTGCCCAAAATACATGAACACGATGCAAAACCTCCCCAAGCTTTTGGATTGTTATATGAAGGCAGATTAGTATGCTTGTATACCTACGAATGTGATTTGGGTAATGGTTGGGAAGATTTTGGTATACACGGCGATAGTGAAGATAAGCGGCAACAAGCGTTAAAGATGGGAGCCAATATTTTACAATATGTTTTTAGTCAATAAACAATGTTAACCAATAGACGCTTCTATTATATAATCAATCCTATTTCAGGAGGCCGTTCAAAAAAGGATGCGCTTAAATACATTAATGAAATAATGAATGAAAATCAGCTGGAATTTGGAATTGGCTGGTGGGAAACAGGTGTGAAGGTTGCTGATTTAGTTAAGGATGGCATATCACGAGGTTTCAATACCCTTGTGGCGGTAGGTGGTGATGGCACAATTAATCAGGTAGCCAAGGAAATTGTTAATACCGATATAGTTTTAGGTATCATTCCATTTGGTTCAGGAAATGGATTTGCAAGGCATTTAGGTATTAAAGGACACATTGTTGACCAACTACAAATATTGTTGAATGGTCATATAAAAACAATTGATACAGGAGAATGCAATGGTCATTTTTTTCTAAATGTTTCGGGGATTGGATTTGATGCACATGTAAGTCACCTATTTTCAAATACCGAAGGAAGAGGCTTAATGAATTACGCTAAGGTTTCATTAAAAGAAGCAAGATTGTATCCCGAAGAAACCTATGAGTTAACACTAGATGGAAACAAATCTGAAGAAACAGTTTTTTTAATAAGCGTGGCCAATGGGTCGCAGTGGGGTAATGAATTTTATATAGCTCCTGATGCAGAACTTAATGATGGTCAGTTACGATGCTGTTTGTTAAATAAACCACCTTTGCTTGCTATTCCCGGCTTGATAAAACGATTTTTAACCGGCGAAATAGCTGAGAGTAAATATTACAAGGATATCCCGTTTCATAATTTAAAAATTAAGCGCCAAAAAGAAGGGCCAGTTCATTTAGATGGTGAACCCATTTGGCTCAAAGAAGAATTGGAATTTAAAGTAGTAAAGGATTCTTTGATGGTGATTTCTAACTAATAAAAACTATTAATTACACTCCAAAATCGTCCTTTCGATAATATCCGCAGCTTCATTTATTTCAGCTTCAGTGATCGTTAAAGGAGGAGCAAATCGGATAATGTGATCATGCGTTTGTTTGGCCAATAAACCATTGTCTTTCAAAGCAAGGCAAACATCCCAGGCCGTTTTATTGTGGCTAAATGGTTTTATAACAACGGCGTTAAACAGACCTTTACCTCGGATAGTGTCTATAATTGGTGAATTGATATTTTGTAATCTTGCCCTAAAAATTTTACCCATTTTAAATGAGTTTTCTGAAAGGTTTTCATCTTTAATAACCTCTAAAGCTGCCATTGCCACTTTGCATGCCAGTGGGTTTCCACCAAAGGTAGAACCATGTTGACCGGGTTTTATGGTCATCATTATCTCATCACGACAAAGAACGGCAGACACCGGCAGCACTCCGCCACCGAGAGCTTTACCCAATACTAAAATATCCGGTTTAACATTTTCATAATCGCAAGCCAGTAATTTACCGGTTCGGCCAATACCGGTTTGTACTTCATCGGCTATAAAGAGTACATTTTTAGCTTTGCATAAATCGTAAGCATTTTTTAAGTATCCATCATTAGGAATAATAACACCGGCTTCCCCTTGAATAGGTTCTATCATAAATCCTGCTACATTGGGGTCTTCCAGAGCTTTTTCTAATGCGGGAATATTGTTATAGGGAATAACTTCAAACCCCGGCATAAAAGGACCGAAATTATTAAAGCTGCTTGGGTCTGTTGATGACGAAACAGCCGCCATGGTGCGGCCCCAAAAATTTCCTTCAACAAAAAGTATTTTGGCTTGGTTAGTTGGAACTCCCTTTACCTCATAAGCCCATTTGCGACATAATTTAATTGCGGTTTCACCACCTTCAACCCCAGTATTCATTGGTAAAACTTTATCATATCCAAAATAATTGGTTATATATTTTTCATACTCACCCAATATATTGTTATGAAATGCTCTGGAAGTTAATGTAAGTTTTCGAGCTTGATCGGTTAGTGCGTTTATGATTTTTGGATGGCAATGACCTTGATTTACTGCACTGTAGGCTGATAGGAAGTCAAAATATTTCTTTCCATCGGTATCCCAAACATAAATACCATGTCCTCTCTCAATTACAACCGGAATTGGGTGATAATTATGAGCACCATATTTATTTTCAAGTTCTATAGCAGGATGTGTTTGTTTTGCCATCATGGAGGCAAAGGTATATCAAACCTTTTTAAAAGACGATTTTAGTGGTTAAAATAACCTTAAAATGAAGGTATTAAATGGGAACTAACCTAATAATCTTCGATAGTGAATTATTTATTAACTTTGTTAAATCGCAAACAAGGCTTCTATAGTATTCTTTTTAGTATTCATGTTTTTTAACACTTTGCTAAAAGCAAGTGACGAAAAGCAAATGGTTTTAAAATCATTTAATTTTAAAGTGTATTACACCGAAGGTGGGCAAATTTTGGCAAAGCAAATAATTTCTGAAGCCGAAAGCAGCCTTGAAACAATGGAAAATTTTTTAGGTACCCGATTAGTAGAACAAATTGACATTTTTTTATCAGAAGCCCCAATTACAGATGATTACGTGGTACTTCAGCGCAATGGTAACATCATTCTTGAAAATTCGTCCATATATCTAAACTATCGTGGCAATACCAAATCAGTTTTAATAATTTTAAAAGAAAAGCTGGCTGAAATTTTGATAAACGATATGCTTTATGGAAATATCATTAAAGAACGTTTAAAAAATAACCGTGAAATAAATGTTCCTAACTGGTATGTTTCAGGCTTGGCAAAATTTGTAGCAGGAGGTAATAAGCCCAATGCAGGATGGATGTCGGATTATTATGAAGGGAAATTAAAACTCAATCTAAACTTGACGGATAAATCGGAATTGGCTGAATTTGGCCATGCTGTTTTTATTTATATCAACGATTCGTTTGGAATGAGTAAACTAAGACAATTATTGTTTTACACCAAGTTATCAGGTAAAACTGACTTTGCATTTCAGTATGTATTTAATAAAAATGTTAATTGGGTATTATCGGACTGGTTTAAATTGGAAAAAACAAAATATTTAAAAGATAGAAACACCCGACTTCCCAACGATCCTGAGTTAATTATAAGCAAACTTTTGACGGCAGAAATTATTGATGTGAAATTTAATAAAAGCGGAAGTGGAATTGATTTTTTAATTAGAACACTGGACGGTGTGGAAGTATGGAATTATGACATAGAGAATCAACTGTCAGTAAGAAAATTTAAAACCAAGTCCTTAAATAAAAAAAATGTTTGGGCATTTATAAATTATGCAGGTGATTATTATTTAACAAAAAGCGACGGGATAAGCAGCCATTTAATACTTGTTGAAAATGGAAAAATAACAAAAACGGTTTACTTGGATTTTAATTATGTTTTTTCTATCAAAGAACATCCTAATGAAGGGTTAGCTTTTTTAGCTCAAAAAAGTTACCAAACGGATGTTTATAAGTTATCATTCGGTAAAACTAACCATCCAATAAATCTAACTAACAGTTTAAGTGAAGAAACAGACTTTGCCTTTGATAATAAAGATAGCTTAATTTTAGTAGTATTTGATGGTAAGTCATTTTTGTTCAAGAATAAATTGTCACTTCTTCCTATATATAAAAACACAAATCCCATCTTAGATTTAAACAACTACGACAAAAACTACCTATCTTTTATTCAAACAGGGAACGCAAAAAATGTTGGAATGATTATTAACACAGAAGATAGCAATTACACTTTTCAAGTTACCAACTATACCCGTTCAGTTTTTAACTACGATTACAACTCACAAACAAAAAAAGTACTGGAAGTTTTAAAATATGGAAAGAAAAATTACATAGTTATTTCTGATGCTTCATTTGATAAAGTAAAAATTAAAGAAACCGACACAAGTATTAAAATCAGTTTTAATTCCGATGATTTAAAATCAGATACTTTAGTAAAGAAAATTACTTCCTATAAGTTTATCACAGGTTTTGAATATAAAAAAAGTAGGATACCAGGAAAGGAATTTAAAACGGCCAGTGAAAATAAGCTGCCATTAAAACTAAAAGAATTTGTGGCTCACAAGTATGAATTTAAACCTTCAACTATTCGATTGGGTTTCACTAATTCACAATTCAATTCACCACTTTTTGCTAGTTTTTTTCCTTTAAATGCCGGAATCAACAACGGCCCCAATATCCTTATAGGATGCAGGATTACAGATGTTTTAAAAAAATATTCATTGGCAGCTAACCTTCGTCAACCCTTAAATGGGAAGGGAACAGATTTGGATTTTTCCTTCACCGCAAAAACAGATTATTACACGCATGGTTTTTCTTTATTCAACTCAATTTATCAAAGGGAATTATACAATCAGGAATCGCGTTTTACAGCCATGGAAATAAAATATTTTGTTAAGTATAAGTTTCATCCTCGTTTAAATTTTACCTCTGCCATTGGTTATAGGGCAGATGTTAAGTTGCCATTATCAACCAGTGCTGAAAATTTGCAATTGCCAATAACAAAGCTTCAGCAACCTTTTTTACAAAGTAGTTTAGATTATAATATTCTTTCCTATACACATCTTAATTATTCTCAAAAACTAACAACTTTTTTTGAAGTAGTAACCTTTAAACCAATACGTAAAACAGGGGTAAACACGAATTTGATTTTTCGATTAAAACATGATCAATCTTTTTTTAGAATTTTTCATTTGAGTACCCGTTTTACTATGCAAAGTTCGGTTGGACAGCAAAAAACAGTTTGGCTTTTGGGTGGGGTTTCTAATTGGTTAAGGCCTGTTTATGGCAGTTCCAGAGTTTTTAATACCGATAAAATAGGATTGTACTCAACTACCAATGATTTTGCAGGATTACCTTATAATTACAAAGCCGGAACCAGTAATGCCATTGCCAAAATAATTTTAACACTTCCTGTTAATCCCATTCTGTCACAGCAAAATTTCAATCAAAATTTCTTTAAATATTTAACCTTTCGAACCTATTCAAATATTGGTATGGCATGGTTTGGCCGCAATCCGTTTTCTATAAATAATCCTGATAACAAAGATGTGATAGAAACTGGCAGTATGACAATTACCAATTATGTAGCCAAAAATCCGTTGTTATGGAGTTGGGGGCTTGGAGCTAATTCAATACTTTTTGGTTATGAAATAGGCTTCGACTATGCTATAGGCTATAATGAGAAAGGGACAATTGGGGAATTTGGATATCTAACCGTTGGGAAAGAATTTTAAAGGTTATAGTAAAAAGGCTAAAGTTTAAAATTTGGTTTTAACCTTAACCTTTCTATCTTAACCTTTAACCTTTTAAGTATTTTTGCACCCGTTATGTCGAATATACCAATTATTGAGTGTGTGCCTAATTTTAGTGAAGGCCGCAACTTACAAATCATAAAACAAATTACAGATGTTATTGAAGCCGTGGAGGGGGTAACTTTATTGGATGTAGACCCCGGTAAAGCCACGAATAGAACAGTTATAACATTTGTGGGTCATCCAAAAGCTGTTGTTGAAGCAGCTTTTCAAGCCATTGTTAAAGCCGGTGAGTTAATAGACATGCGACAGCACAAAGGCGAACATCCTCGCATGGGAGCAACAGATGTTTGTCCATTGGTTCCTGTAAGTGGAATAAGCATGGAGGAAACTGCTAAATATGCTCAAAAATTGGCTGAACGGGTTGGGAAGGAAACCGATATCCCGGTTTATTTATATGGTTATGCGCAACCAAACAACAACAGAAATGATTTATCTATAATACGGGCAGGTGAATACGAAGGTTTTCCTGAAAAGATAATACAACCCGAATGGAAACCGGATTTTGGACCAACCGTTTTTAATGCTAAAAAAGGGGCAACGGTAATAGGGGCAAGGGGTTTTTTAATTGCTTATAATATCAACCTAAATACAAAAAGTACCCGAATTGCAAACCGAATTGCATTTGATGTTCGCGAGGCAGGTAGGGTAAAGCGAATTGGAAATCCAATCTCAGGTGAAATAGCTTTGGATGAAACCGGTGAACCTATTCGTATCCCCGGAAAATGCAAGGAAGTGAAAGCTATTGGCTGGTACATCGAAGAATACGGTGTGGCACAAATTTCGGCCAACCTTACCAATTATAACGTAACACCTGTTCACGTGTTTTTTGATGAGGTGAATGAAAGTGCATTATCCCGTGGAGTAAGAGTTACAGGAAGTGAGTTGGTGGGATTGGTTCCTTTAAACGCTATGCTAGATGCAGGCAGACATTATTTGGCCAAGCAGGAGCGAAGCGTTGGGGTATCGGAAAAAGAATTAATTGAGATAGCCATAAAATCTTTAGGATTGGATGAATTGGCTCCGTTTGACCCCAACAAAAAAATAATAGAATACCAAATGCGAGGCAACGTCAAAAAGTTAATTGACATGACTTGCAGCGACTTTGCGGATATTACCGCTAGCGAAAGCACCGCACCGGGCGGCGGTTCTATTGCCGCATATACAGGAGCTTTGGGAGCAGCATTAGCTACGATGGTAGCCAATGTGAGTGCTAATAAAAAAGGCTGGGAAGACCGCTGGGAATATTTTAGCAACATAGCCGAAAAAGGCCAAACATTAAAGGTGGAATTATTAAGATTGGTAGATGAAGACACCAATGCCTTTGCCGGAATAATGGAAGCGTTTAAATTACCGAAAACCAATGCCGAAGAAATCACCCTTCGCAAAGCGGCCATTGAAGCAGCTTCGTTATATGCCACCCAAATACCTTTGTTGACAATGAAAGTAGCCCACAAGATATTGGAAATAGCCAAAGAAATGATTGAGAATGGTAATCAAAATACCTTGTCTGATGGTGCTGCAGGAATATTGTGTAATAAAACCGCTGTAAAGGCTGCATATTATAACGTGATGATTAATGCAAAGGGATTAACGGATAAAACAGCCGCGAAGCAATTAGCAGATGAAGCCAAGGCTTTGTTGGAAAAAAACCATACAGAAGCGGATGAGTTATTGGGGATTGTCGAGAAGGGGATTGCGTTTTGATTAGTAGATAAATTGAATAAATTTAAAATATAGAATCAGATAATAGTGCTGTATGCCCAAACCCCTGCAAATCCAAAATACCATCACAATCAATGCCCAGGCTTCCAAAGTATGGGATGCGCTTATTAACCCTGAGCAAACTAAAAAATACATGTTTGGCTGCGAAACTTTCAGTGAATGGAAACGTGGAAGCTTACTGGAATGGAAGGCTACTTATGAAGGAAAAAAATGGTTTTTGTAACCGGCCATATTGTTAGCATTGAACCTGAAAAATTATTAGTTTGTACGTTTTTTGGGGAGGCTTACACAGCAGTTCTAAGATAATTATTCAGGATTGGTGAATAGCCCCAAAGGAAATCCTATTTTTTTTTAAAGCAATTTGTAAAGTTCTATAAAATGGGATAGGGATATACAGCCAATCACGGTATCTTTGCGGCTTAGTCTTCGTAATCTTAATCTTATCTCACATCAATTAATGAATTGCATATCTGCCGAAGGGCTTGGAAAATCGTATAATGAAACCTGGTTATTTACCGACCTTAATTTTGGGGTAAATCAAGGTGAAAAAATAGCCTTGATTGGTAAAAATGGGGCGGGAAAGAGCACCTTATTGCGCTTGTTGGCAAAAGCTGAACCGGCAGATAGGGGCGAAGTAGTTCATAATAATTCTGTGAAAGTCGTTTATCTGCCACAGGAACCCGAAATAAACCCTGACCTTACCGTTTGGCAAATTATTTTTGATGAATGCAATCCTTTGGCCAAGTTGGTGAGTGAATTTGAAATGGCTCAGGCCGACCCAGATTTTTCGCACGATAAAATGGCTGAAATTATGGGCGAAATGGACAATCAAAAGGCGTGGGACTATGAAAGCCAAGTGAGGGAAACTTTGGCAAAACTAGGCATTACTCATTTAGAACAAAAGGCAGGTTCATTAAGTGGCGGGCAAAAACGCAGGTTAGCTATTGCCGCTATGCTATTGATGCAACCCGATGTTTTTATATTAGATGAACCTACCAACCATTTGGATATTGAAGCCATTGAATGGTTGGAAAATTTGCTGAACGGCAAAAATGTAACCATGCTGCTTGTAAGTCATGACCGTTATTTTATAGATAGAATTTGTAATCGTATTGTTGAATTAGAACCCTCTGGTTTGGTTTCTTACAAAGGGAATTATGCTTATTATTTAGAGAAAAAGGCTGAGCGGATGCAAATGGCAGCGGTGGAGCAAGGCAAAGCAAAATTATTAATGCTTAAGGAGCTGGAATGGATGCGAAGACAGCCACAAGCTAGAGGCACAAAGAGCAAATCGCGTATTGAAGCGTTTTATGAAATTAAAGACAAAGCCAGTGTAAAAGTAGATAACCAAAAACTTGAATTAAGCATAAGAGGGGCAAGGCAAGGGAGTAAAATTCTCGAATTTCATCATTTGGAACATGGATACAATGGGCAAAAGTTGATTAATGATTTTACACATATTTTTAAGAATAAAGAGAAAATAGGGGTTGTTGGAAAGAATGGTGCCGGAAAAAGTACCTTGATAAACATTGCTTGCGAATTATTAAAACCGACCAAGGGTTCTGTGGTGGTTGGCCAAACTACGGTTTTTGGATATTTTTCTCAAAACAGTGCTCCGCTTAATCCCGAAAACAGACTGATAGAAGAGGTTAGGGAAATAGCTGACAATGTGCAAATGGGCAACGGAAAAACCATTACGGCTGTTCAGTTTTTAGAGAGATTTTTATTCAGAAGGGAGCAACACTATACACCAATTGGTAAGTTAAGTGGTGGTGAAAAACGCCGACTACAGTTGTTAAAAATATTAATGACTGCCCCTAACTTTTTGATATTGGATGAGCCTACCAACGATTTTGATATTGATACATTAAATGTGTTGGAAGATTTTTTAGAAGCTTTTGAGGGAAACGTAATGGTGGTGAGCCATGATCGATATTTTTTGGATAAAGTTTGTGACCATATTTTTGCTTTTGAAGAAAATGGAAAAATAAAGGACTATCCAGGTAATTATACGGATTACAGAGAGTGGAAAGCAAAACCAAAGGAAGTTGTAAAACCGCAACCTAAGCCATTGGCTGAAGCTCAGATAAAAGCAAAAGAAGTTAATGTTGAAAAACGCAAAATGTCGTTTAAAGAAAAGCATGAACTTGAACAACTGACCGAAGAAATTGAAAAACTTGAAAAAGAAAAATTAGCTTTAGAAAATAAACTAAACGAAGGTGGTTTGCCTTACAATGAGCTAACCAATTTTGCATTTGAAATTGAAAAAATAACAACTCAATTAGAAGAAAATGAGTTGCGCTGGTTAGAATTAAGTGAGATGGTTTAACTATAATAATTTCAAATTATTTGTAGATTTGCCCCATGAACAAAGCATTAGGCATAGGTAGCCGATTAAAACACAAGCATTATGGCGAAGGCATTTTGGCCCGCATCACTCTTGAATATTATACTATAGCCTTTCATGTCCAAGGATTTAAAGAAATACCCCACGACACAACAGATTTGGAGGTGATAGAAGCTATTGAGCCAGAAAACAATCAAGTGACCTTTGATGAAGTAGAAGATGCCCTAATTCGAATTCTTAAGCGCTATATAGAACCGGAACAGCGAGTAGAACTTGGAAATAAATGGAAAGGCGGATTAATGGTATTGGAACCAGCAGACAAGAACCAAAGTGTTAAAGAAATTCCTATCGAAACATTTTTTCATAAAATAGTAATGGTGAGAGACCGATTAAGGGTTTTGGAGCAAAATATTAATAGTCATAAAATTTTAAATGATGAAGATAAAGTGAATCTTCAACAATACATTACTCGTGTTTATGGTTCATTAACTACATTTAACGTGCTGTTTAAAAATACTGATGACCACTTTAAAGGTGATGGCGGAAAGGATTAAGTTTTAGTCTGTAGTTTTAGTTGTTGTTTTTTTTAAAAATGAGTTATAAAAAAAATACTAAATACCCTGTTTGTTTTGTTTTTGCTCATTGGTGCTAATTCATGCACTTATGTGTATTACCCTAATTATCCGGTAATAGCTGAAGTAAAGGAGAGCTCCCTTGGAGGGCAGGTTACTTTGGGTTTTTCAAAAGCTCAAATTTCAGGTTGGTATGCCATTGATAGCAATATTTTTTTTACAGGAACTGTGTCTGGTGCATTAAGTTGGCTAGAAGAAAATAGTTTAGACACAAATAATCACAACAGACCCTACAAAACTTTTTTTGCGGGTGCAGGTATGGGCTATAATGCCAAATTTGGAGAAAAAGGACAGATGCAATTACTTGGTGGCGGAGGTTTTTCGCAAGGACATTTATTTACAATTTTATTCAATCCCACTGATATTAATGTATTTGATGCTTTGGATATAGATTTACAAAGTGCAAGATTTTATTTGCAACCTTCTGTTGGGTATGGTGGTAAAAACGGAGGATTTTATTTTATTCCTCGATTAACCTACGAAAATTTTTTCAAAGTAGAACCTTCCAAACCCGTTGGTTTTTCGCAGCCAATGGTTAAAAAAACCTATCTGTTCTTAGATCCCTTCATTATGGGGCGTCTAAAAACAAATGTTATAAATATTGATATTTATGGCGGCCTTTCCTTTATATTAAATTCAACAAAACCCACAGCCGGTGATGAAATCATAGTTACCCAGCCCTTTACATTTGGTATAGGTTTAAGTAAAACGTTTGATTAGGGAAAAATTACTCTTTTTTAAAGTACTCCCAAATTTCGGGTTCCTTGGTGCTTATTTTTATTAAGACTTGTTCTTTGTCTTCCAACTCAGGTGGAATGGAGTAAATATCTATAGAATACAAGTAATCATTGTAGGTATACGAAAGTGTTGTCATTTGATGATTAACTCCGGCATAAATTACCTTACCGAAAGTATTCAAATGCCATATTTTTTTGATTTTAATAAGGCTGTAAGCAGAAAAAATACCAATCAAAAACAGCGAAATAAACCAAGAATAGGCTTGTCGGTCATATTTTTTTTCATCTTTGGTAAGTGACTTATGCCAAAAATATTTATAAAGTTCATTCCATAAAAAAAGTGAGGAAAGTGAAAATAGTAAAAAGCCAAGCGCAATCCTATTTCCTTCTTTATACCAATCGTTCAAGATATTTAAAATTCCTGTTATTTGCAGTAATCCGATAAAAACTACCCGCCATCTAAAAGGGAGAATTTTTAATGAATTTTCGTAAGAAGTAATATTTTCAACTTCTCTTAAGGCATCTTGATCCCTTCGCATTTTAGCATACCGCCGCCTTTGCATTTCTTTTTCGGAAGGAGCTTTGGATGCTGTTTGACCATGTTCTGCGCTGAAACCGTTTTTTAAACGTATGTCGTATTGGTATTTCAATTCTGAATTGCTCAATATTTCATAAGCTTTTACTAAAGTTTTGAAAATTTCGGCAGCCGATGGGTCTAGATTTCTGTCAGGATGAAATTTTAAAGCCAATTGTCTGAACGCCTTTTTTACAACTGCAATATCCGAATAGTCGGGTATACTGAGGAGTTGATATAAATTGGCTGTGTTCAAATAATTAGATAATTTTAAGACTTCAAAATTTGAATAATTTTTCCTGCATCTGAAGGTTCAAACCATTTAACGGGTTTGAGCACAGCATTTGATATAACACCGGGATTAATAATTTTTTTGGCTAAGAAAGCTGTTTTATTATCAAGATTGGCTATATACTTAGGATGTTCTTCGGGTTTAAGTTGGGCAAGATCCGTTGCCACTTTCCAAGCTGCTTCACGGGCAAAAAAGATACTGAAATTTGCTAATTGTTCATCTTTGTTTTTTCCTATTTTGTCAATTAGCTTCATGGGCCAGCAAATTTTTGATAGTTTATCCTGAACCTTATTTACAAGTGAAGTTATAACATCATTTATTTTAGCAAAGTCATTCTTTAAAGCATTTATGTTTGCTCCGGGACAAGTTTGCGCCGCTGCTATTCCTAGGTCAAGATTAATATGAGCATTTATTCCGCAAAGTAAATGCTGCATTACCGTTATATTATTTCGTTTAGTTTCATCCAATGCTTTTTGCCATGATTGCATTGTTGGTTTGTGGGCTTGCCAATTATCAAAGGCATCCAAATACCTTTTGGCAAATACAATAACTAGTTTTTCCATTCTGGCGCCATCATCAAATTTACCCTCGGCTATATATCGCTTCACGGTTTTGGTCATTTCCAAATACAAGGAACAAAAATATCCAAACCTTGCTTTATGCTTTTGGGCAAATTCTGCAATTTGAGTTTGCCGTTTTATAACATCGTCAATACTGTTTATCATAAGAATCCAAATCTATGATAATTGAGAGTAAATTAAAAAAATATTAGGAGGCTTGTTTTCGGGATTGATAATCGTTCAAATTTTTCATGGCTCCTTGTTGCACCTTTTGTTTAATAAAAGGTGTCCAGCCCAGCAGCAGACCTGCTAATCCCAAAGCCTGTTTTACCCATTTATAAAAATTAAAAGTATCAACATACTCACTTATTTTACCGTTTTCAAATGAGAAGTTGGAATAGATGTGATTGATTACTCTTTTACCTGATTTTGAAAAGGTATAGGTGGCAATCCATTCGCCACTGCCTCGGGTTTCATCCGCTTTTATATTCTGAAATTCGATGGATAAATTTTTACCATTTACACAAAACATCTCCCACATAGTTCTCGTTTTTTCGGCATCCAAATATATAAAAACAGGGTCGGTAAAAGTGGCATTGTCGGCATAACTCTGTTGCATGGTTTTATAATCCTTGTTTTGAAAGGCTCTATAAAATGAGTGAATGAGGTGTTCGTTTGGGTGCAAATTGGTGATTGGTTTGAAATAGTTAAACTAGTGAATAGTTGAAGTTGTGATTATTTTATCTATTAAGTTTTCTTGCGTAAGCCGTCCCCCTTTGAAGGGGGTAGGGGGATGCGTTTGATTTTAAGCCAAATTCACCAACTCCTTACTCACTGTTTCCATAGCCTGTAAAAATACAGAACTATCCTGAGCCCCGGTAATGGTATATTTATCAATAAATAAAAAGAAAGGAACGCCACTAACACCAATTTGCTGAGCTTCATAAATATCCATTCTTACAGCTTCGGAGTAATCATCGCTTTCCAGCATTTGCTTTATTTCGCCGGCATCCAAACCAATTTCTGCACCCAATTGAATCAATGTTTCGAAATCAGCTGTATTCTTACCATCTGTAAAATAGGCTTTAAAAAGTTGTTCTTCAGCCTCATTTTGAAGGTTGTATTTTTTTGCCAAATGCGAAAACCTATGAGCATCAAATGAATTGGCAACTAAAGCTTTGTCTATATTATATTTTAATCCTACTTCATTGGCTATTTGGGTCACATGGTCATTCATTTGTATGGCATGTTCCACCGTCCAGCCCTTTATTTCTGCCAAATATTGATTGATGTTTTTATCAGGATTTGTTTTCAAATCTGGGTTTAACTGAAAACTCTTCCAAACAACATGTACATTCTCTTTGCCTTCAAACTGGTTTAATGCCAATTCAAATTTTCGTTTGCCTATATAGCAAAACGGGCACATTACGTCACTCCATATTTCTACTTTCATTCTTTTATTTGCTTTTTGAAGTTGTGCTCATGGTAACTAAATAGGTTAAAACGGATTGTTCCATTAGTGAATCAATAGCTACATTGCCAGCTTTTTTATTAACCTTTATTACCATTTTAGGGACAATTTTTTTCCATTGTTCTTCATTTCGGGCATCAGGAGATTTATAAGGATGACAGCTCCCGCAATACTGTTTGTAGTGGTTTTGCCCTTCGGTTAAAGTGGCCATGGTGGCACCGGGAAATTTTTCGGAGGCACGTTGCACATCCGATTTGGCAAAAGAAACAATTTTGGGACTGCAAGCAGCTAGAGCTAAAATAACAAGGATAAGTAATTTGTTCATTTAAAAATTTTTAAGTTTCAAAAGTAAAACAAGAATAGGAGATAAGTGTTTTATTGATCGACTTGTTTCAGTATTAAAAGAAATTTTAAATAAAATATTCAAAGGGTTCTATTAATAAAATCAGGTTGTACTCAAAATTCAGTGAATCTGTGGCATAATTATTACCTCAAAATATCCGAATTTCGCCATTCGCTCCTAAACAACAGAATGCTTAAAAAAATAATACTTCTCTTTATACTTCCCTTTGGATTTCTAAACGCTCAACCACCTAAATCCTATTCATCCTCCGAAATACTCTTACAACTAAAAAAGTTGAATACCGTAGGTTCGGTGCTTTACATTGCAGCCCATCCCGATGATGAAAACACGCGACTGATTGCTTACCTAGCCAATGAAAAATGTTTGAGAACAGGCTATCTTTCACTAACAAGAGGCGATGGCGGACAAAACCTGATTGGCCCTGAACAAGGCGTGGAATTAGGATTGATACGAACTCAGGAATTACTGGCAGCACGTAGAATAGATGGGGGAGAGCAGTTTTTTACCCGGGCTTATGATTTTGGGTTTAGCAAAACGCCTGAAGAAACGTTTGATAAATGGAACCATGATTCCATTCTATCTGATGTAGTTTGGGTCATACGAAATTTTAGGCCGGATATTATTATTACCCGTTTTGCCACCGATGGCAGTGGGGGTCACGGCCATCACACGGCCTCGGGTATATTGGCTGAGGAAGCTTTTGATGCGGCGGCAGATTCCACAAGGTTTCCCGAACAATTAAAATATGTGAAAGTTTGGCAAGCAAGGAGGTTGTTGCATAATTCCACTGCCCGTTTCCGCGACCCAAAGGCGGATATGAGCAAATTTATAAAGCTGGATGTTGGTGGATATAATGCTTTGTTAGGTAAAAGCTATGGCGAAATAGCCGCTGAAAGCCGAAGCATGCACAAAAGCCAAGGCTTTGGCAGTGCTTCACAACGGGGCGAATATTTTGAATATTTTAAGCCCATAAAAGGCGATACGGCTAATTTGAGAGATATTTTTCAAGGGATGGATTTTAGCTGGAAGAGGGTGAAGGGGGCTGAAAAGATTGCAAAATTGTGTGAAGATGCGTTAAAAAATTATGATTTTCAAAATCCAAGTACCTTGGATACCTATATTTCTAAATTAATTAGAGAAATTTTCATTCCAGAAATAAAGGCAATTTACCCGAATAAGATTGCAGATTGTTATAAAATGGCTCTATTAGCAAGTGGTTTCATTACGGATGTAACATGTGATGATTACTTTATATGCCCAGGAAAATTGAATAAATTAACGTTTACAGCTTATAATCGTTCGAATACAGTTGTTTATCTTGGTAAGATGAGCATTTCAGCAAAATTAAAAGAAAAAAACTTGCTCTTTCAATTTGATACATTACCTAATTATGGTATAAAACCAAATCAAAAAGTAACGTTTAACACGAATATTCAACCGGATTTTTTTGCCGCAGATGATAAAATTTCACAACCATATTGGTTAAACAGCATGCCCAACGGAATTTTTCCAATTAATAATGAATTATTGATTGGTCGTCCCGAAATAGATTTTAATTCATTGTCAACAATTTATTGGTTCTTTGATAAAGATAAAATTTATGTCAATTCTTTCCCTATCCAATACCGCTGGGTAGATCCCGAAAAAGGTGAACTCTACCGTCCTTTGGTTATAATTCCCCCGGTTTTATTAACCATGGAAAATGAAGTCATTGCTTTTTCGGAAGATAAATCCAAAGAAGTAAAGGTGAAATTAAAAGCGGGTAAAGACAGTCTGAATGCTAAAGTGAAGCTTCAAATTCCAGAAGGTTGGAAACTGGAACCGTCCGAAATAATTGTCAATTTATTAAAAAAGAACGAGGAGCAAACTGCAGTTTTTAAAGTAACTCCACCTTCAAATAAAAGTCAAGGCATCGCTAAAGCAATGGCTTTAGTTGATGGCGAAACCTATACCAAAAGCATCCGTGAAATAAAATACGACCATATTCCCATTCAAACCTGGTTTCCGGAAGCCGAAGCCAAATTGTTGAAACTGGATATTAAGAAAACGGCCAAACGGATTGGTTATATTCCTGGGGCAGGAGACGAAGTGCAAAGCTGTTTGGCGCAGTTGGGTTATGAAGTAATTACCATTACAGATGCCATGCTGGCTAATGAAGACTTAAAAAATTTAAATACCATCATTACAGGGGTAAGGGCTTACAATACCAATCCACTTTTAACCACCTATAAACAAAAGCTGATGGATTATGTGAGCAATGGCGGAAACCTGATTGTGCAATACAATACCAATAGTTTTGCAGGACCGTTTAAAGGCGATATGGGTCCTAAACCTTTTAAACTAACCCGCGAACGGGTAACAGATGAAAATGCAAAAGTGAATTTTGAATTTCCTAATCATCCGGTTTTAAACACCCCCAATAAAATAACCGCAAAGGATTTTGAAGGCTGGATACAAGAACGGGGAATTTACTTTGCAGGTGATATTGACTCCACTTACGAATGTCCTTTGAGTATGAACGACAAAGGCGAAAAACCAAACAAAGGCAGTTTGATAATAGCCAAACATGGCAAAGGGAATTTTATTTACACAGGGTTGGTTTTCTTTAGGGAATTACCTGCCGGTGTGCCCGGAGCTTATCGGTTGATGGTGAATTTGGTGGAGATGGAGTGATTTTGAAATTTGAAAATTTGGAGGTTTGGAAATGCCTGTGGATCTGTCATTCCGACGAAGGAGGAATCTTTTACATAAACAAGATGCCTCGTACCTCGGCATGACAGCCATCGAAGAGTGTCATTCCGACGAAGGAGGAATCTCATTTATGTTTTAACCAATAACCTGATAATAAATAACAATTAATCAAAAATGAGCCTAACCGACTGGATAGTTCTTTGCCTCACGCTTCTTGGAGTGTTGCTTTTAGGTGTTTATAAAAGCAAAGGCGAAAGAAACCTGCATTCCTACTTTAAGAGCAGTAATTCAATGACATGGTTCATTATTTTGCTGAGTATCATGGGAACTCAGGCCAGTGCCATTACTTTTCTTTCGGCACCAGGTCAGGCCTATACAGATGGGATGCGGTTTGTGCAATATTACTTTGGTTTGCCTTTGGCCATGATTGTGCTGTGCATCACGTTTGTTCCCATCTATCATAAATTAAAAGTCTTTACAGCATATGAATTTTTGGAGCAACGTTTTGATTTGAAAACACGGACACTTGCTTCGGTACTTTTTTTAATTTCAAGAGGACTATCAACCGGAATAAGTATTTATGCTCCATCCATTATTCTTTCGTCCTTATTGGGCTGGAATATTTATTATACCAATATTTTTATGGGGGGATTACTCATAATTTACACAGTGAGTGGCGGTGCCAAAGCTGTGGCCTATACCCAAATGCAGCAATTATTCATTGTATTTATCGGGATGTTTTTGGCGGGGTATATGGTTGTGAATTTATTACCCGAAGGAATGGGCTTTACAGATGCCATAAAAGTAGCCGCTAAAATGGGTAAAATGAATGTAATTGAAACCAAAATAGCTGTGACCGACCCCGTTTGGTGGAAAGATAAATACAATATTTGGAGTGGGGTCATTGGTGGCTTTTTCTTAGCTCTTTCCTATTTTGGAACCGACCAAAGCCAGGTAGGAAGGTACTTAACCGCCAAAAGTATGAAAGAAAGCCGAATGGGATTGTTAATGAATGGGCTGGTAAAAGTGCCCATGCAATTTGGCATATTGCTTATTGGAGCTTTGGTTTTTGTGTTTTATTTAAATTACAGTTCGCCTATAGTTTTTAATCAAAAGCAAATTGATAAAACCTTGGCTTCGCAATACGGTGAATCGTTTAAAGAAAATCAAAAGGCTTATGAAATTTTAAACCAAAAGAAGCAAGTTCAAGTTTTAGAACTATCAGCAGCCATAAAATCAAATGATAAAAGCCGTATCGAGAAAACAGAATTGCAACTGCAAGCTACCGAACAGGAAGCTCATCTATTAAGAACCAAAGCAAAAGAAACTATTAAAAAAGCTGATATACTAGCCGATACCAATGACACCAATTACATCTTTTTATATTTCGTGGTTCATCATCTCCCAATTGGTTTAATTGGACTTTTAATTGCCATGATATTTCTTTCGGCTTGGGGAAGTATTGCGGCTGCTCTAAATTCACTGGCTTCTACTTCGGTTATTGATATTTATAAACGCTTGGGCAAGGAAGAAAAGACAGAATTACATTATTACAAAGCCTCTCAATGGATAACTCTATTCTGGGGGATTTTTAGCATCGCTGTGGCCATGTTTGCCAGCAAATTGGGTAGCCTTATTGAGGCTGTAAATATTCTTGGTTCATTATTTTATGGCACCATCCTTGGTATATTTATGTTAGCTTTTTATATGAAATCCATTCGTGCCAATGCTACTTTTTGGGCCGCGGTTTTTACTGAAATATGTGTAATCGCTATTTATGTGGCGGATATCATTTCTTTTTTGTGGTTAAATGTTATCGGGTGTTTGTTGGTGATGGGGGTGGCGCTTATTTTTCAAAAAATGTTTATTCGTAAATCGTAGAGTCGCAAAATGTTTCCTCTCTGCCACAATGAACAAAAAAACCGGATATTTTTATACCCGGTTTTTATAAAACAAATATTTGAAATTATTTTCCTTTTTTCTTTGGTTTTGGAGCATATGCAGCCCAATCAACCAATGCCTTTTCTACTGCATCTTTAAAGAAGAAACTTCCTGCAGGAGTTTTATCACCGAGTTCTTTTGCTTTTGCAGCATGAACATACGCTTCTTCATTTAATCCTTTTGCTGCTAAAATTTGAGCTTTCACCCAATTATTAAACCATTGGTCGCTGCTAGCTATTGACTGGTTTACATATCCTAGAGCTTTGTCGTAATCTTTTTTATCAAAATAATAACGTGCTGAGTTATTATAAATACCCCAAACTCCACTAGTAGCCTTATCAATATTTTCAGAAGCTTGTTTATCTGTATCTAAGTTTACGATAAATGAGATTTTTACCTTTTCCCATAACATATTTATACAAACTGATTCATTCGTAAAGTCTGAAAAATTATAGGTTAATCTTTCAATAAAATCTTGAGAAATACTAGCTGAACCAGTTCCATCAGCAGCTATAGTTGGCGTAGCGTATACTTTTGCAGAATTAACCGTTTTAATTTTCACGATATCCAAATCAGCTTTATGGGATTCAGAGGAAACATTGGCATCCTTGTTAATATGAACGGTCCAATCAATTTTACCAGGTACCATTAGAATTGAATAAGTACCTTTTGGAACAGAAACACCTTCAATTAACACATCTTTTGAAAACGTAATTTTGGTAGCAGAATTTGCACCTGCACGCCAAACCTTGTCAAATGGAACTAAATCACCCCATACAGTGCGACCTTTTACTGCGGGACTACTGTAATCAATAGTGATATCGGTTAAACCAACAGTTTGCATAACCGATGCTTTGGGGCTAGGTTGTGGTAAAACTAATTGTGCTGATACATTTAGAAATAGAAACAATGCTAGTGAAGCAAGCGAAATTTTTAGTAATTTTTTTTTCATTTTTTAATTAATTTTAAATTATTTAGGTTTTAACAGTCCTTGTTTGGTAATTTTTGAATTTAACTGCGAACAATTGGCAAATATATAAAATCCTATAGCGGATACTAAATTAATAATAACCGAAAAAGGATTAATAAATTATATCTAAGGAATTTACTTTGCTTCAAATAACTTGAAAAATTGGTCAAGTTCAGGCAAAATAACAATTCGTGTTCTGCGATTTTGGGATTTACCATCTTCCGTATCGTTAGATGCTACAGAAACATATTCGCCTCGTCCTGCTGCAATCATGCGGTTTGGTTCTATTCCATAATCAAGTTGTAATGATCTAACAACAGCTGTAGCTCTTAATACACTTAAATCCCAGTTATCTTTAATATTTACCTTATAAATAGGTTTGTTGTCGGTATGCCCTTCAACCATAAATTGTATTTTGGGTTGAGCTTTTATAACATCTGCTACTTTTCCCAGCACATTTTTGGCCTCAGTTGAAATTTCATAACTGCCGCTTTTGAATAACATTTTATCTGAGATGGAAATAAATACAGCACTTCCTTCCACATTTATTTGTATATCATCATCATTTACATCTTTTAGGGCTCCTTTTAGATTTAAAACCAATGCCATGTTTAAAGAATCTTTTCTTGACATTTCTTTTTGCAAACCTTTAATATAAAGGTCTTTTGAGTTAATATTTTCTAATGATTTTTTAATGCTCTCAGCTTGAGAGTTGGTAATAATTGATAGGTCATTTAATTGTTGAAGTAAATTTGTACTTACTGATTTTATATAGGCTAATTCGCTTTCAATATTTTTTAGTTTTTCTGATTTTTGTTCCTTTTCACTAAGACAAATGTCAAGTTCATGATGAACTTTTTCATAGGAAGTTTTTATTGAATCACATTCAGATACTTTTTTTTTGTGTATTTTTTTGCTAACGCAAGATGACAAAACAAAAATCATAAGTAATGTAGGAAAAATTGTTCTTTTCATTTTTTATAGGTTGCAAATTTCAGTTATAATATCAGAACGACAAAGGCATTTAATAATTGTATTTCTTTTTTCTGTCTCGTCCTGGAGAAAACCAAACACAGTTTTTACCACTTTTTTCGAAAAGGTTTTTCGGTTTACGTTAATAGGTTGAATTTTAGCGTTCAATATGTACCCGGGACGGGACTTGAACCCGTACAGCCGCAAAGCCACAGGATTTTAAGTCCTGCGTGTCTACCGATTCCACCACCCGGGTAACTTAGGATTGGATGTTGTAAGTATTGAGACTTACTTACAAAAAAAGCCACCTTTAAGACGGCTTTCGTGTGGAGCGAAAGACGAGATTCGAACTCGCGACCCCGACCTTGGCAAGGTCGTGCTCTACCAACTGAGCTACTTTCGCTTATTTTTTTAGTGGTGCAAATATAGATTTCGAATTCAATTTTTCAAACCGTTTTTTAAAAGATTTTGAAATAAAAAATATATTTTTTAAGAATCTGTAATTTAGTGATTTATAAATTTTTGTTGTTTTTAAATAGCTTAGTTTATTAACGTATTACGTTTAAAACTCCATGATAATTGTGTTTTATATTACCAAAATCTATAATTTCAATATAGTAAGGATACATACCAATAGTTACAAATTCACCTTTGTAGGTTCCGTCCCAGGCATTTCGACCCCAATCGGGTGCATAAATTTTTTCGCCCCAACGATTAAAAATAGTTAGTTTAAAGTCCTTAATACCTAACCCAAGGGGCTGAAATAGTGGATTTATATCATCTTTGCCCGGAGAAAAGGCATTGGGAACAAAAGTTAGCAGAAGGAAGTTTACATAAACATTTTTAAAGGCTGTATCTCTACATCCAAATTGGTTTTCTACTATTTGGCTTATTTGGTATTTCCCTGAATCATTAAATGAATATTTAGGGTTTTGAAGTGCAGACGAATTTCCATCACCAAATATATATTTCCATTTTGTTGCACCCCTTGATTGATCCGTAATTGATATCGTGGGATACTTTATGTCCGGATATTTAGGTGTAAAATCAAAACCTGCTTCAGGGATTGGGTATAGGGTAACACTTTTACTTGTATCATAATCACACCCTGCTAAAGTGGTGATAGTTAGTTTTATTGTATTGTTGCCGGATGCTTTGTAACTATGCGAAGCAGGCAGAGTTTTACTTATAAAACCGTCACCCCAGCTGAGGTTTAAATTTGATATTGTGTTTGATCCTGTGAATCCAGTAAAATTAAGTTTCACCGAATCGCCCGGACAGGCATCATTAAATTTAAAATCAACATAATTGGGAGGGTATGTTATGGTCGGAATATTTATTGAATCACTACAGCCAAAGCTATTTTTTACCTGCAATGCTATAAATTGGGTTCCGGGTATGGCAAATCTTTGTGAAAATGATTTCGATGTATTTATTACAGAATTATTTTGAAACCATTGCCATGAAACTAGTGTTGATTTTCCGCCAGGAGCAGACTTATCGGTAAATGTAACTTCATCGTCCATACATTTTGAATTTGAAGTAAAAGCAGCCACCGGATTTTCAAAAACTTCATACGTTGAATCTAAGGAAAAATCGCATCCTTCCTTAGTTTTAATTGAAAGTTTGAAAGAAAAAATACCTTTGGATTTTAAAGCTAAGGTTACGATACTATCTGTATAGAAACTTTTTGAAATTTCCCATTGCCTATATCCAAGGTTGGTATTGCCCTGATTCGAAACGTCAATAAAATTCATAGATTCATTTTCACATCCTTGAATTAAAGCAGCCTTTGCTATAGCTCTAGGGAACACTGTGAAGGTTTTTACTAAGCTATCCCTGCATAATGAATCAGAAATAGCTTTTAGTTTTATTGTATAATTACCTTCCTTTAATGGATCAATAACCGGTGATTTTAAATTTGAATTATAAAGATTACCAATATTCCACTCATATTTTTTTATGCTTCCTTTAGATAGAGTGGTAGAGTTTGATAATTTGATGGTATCATAGGGACAATAATTTGAAATGCCAAAAGATACATTAGGGAAGGTGTTCATAATAAATGATTTCTTAAATGAATCAGAACACCCTTTAAGAGTGTTTATTCTCAGTGCAACGTTATACCTACCTGTGGTATCAAACTTTAGTTTGGCCTGTTTCCCAAAAAATTTCTTATCTTCAATTTCCCAGTGATAAATACTAATTGAATCGTTAACACTGAATTTGGAATTGTCTGAAAATAGTATGGTGTCGTTTAAACATTTACCAATAATAGAAATACCGGCTTTGGGTTTATCATAAAGTATTAATGAATCTTCTAAATAACTAATACAACCGGAATCACTTTTAACAATTTGTGTGAATTTGTAATTTCCTTTTGTTGTAAAAATCTTTGAGACTACTTTTCCAATAATCGAATCGGCTGCAAATCGCCACGTAACAGTTTTTATTCCTATAAGAGCCACTTTTGATTTATCGGTTAATATTACAGAATCACCCGAGCATTGATTAATCTTGAGATTTGAAACGATAGGATTGCCATTTATTCTTATATATTTATAGCCTGAATCCTTACATCCGTATTGATTTGATGCAATTAATCTAACGAAGTATAAACCAATAGTGTCAAATACAAACGTTGGGTCAGTCTGTGTAATTGTATTAAAATCAATTCGCCAAATAGCATTACCTTTTTGTTGACTAAAATAATTACTTCTATCAAGAAATTGAATGTTTCGCTTTTCGCATGAGCCAATATTTCCAATCTTTACCAAAGGAAGTTTTGCAACTTTTAAATATATTGAATCTTTTATTGAGCAATTGTTTTGGTCACTTATTTTAATAAAAAATTTTGTTGAAATTTTCGGATTTGCGTTAACAACCATTTTGCTGTATGAGGATAATCCTGAATTGGGAGTCCAACTATATGAAAGTGCACCTTTACCTCCCTTAGCGGTGTCTCCTATTTGAATAATGCCTCCTTCACAGATAGCTGAAGTATCTTTTAATTTAGGCAAGTATATATAAGATTTAGCCTTTATTACCGCTGTGTCATAAGTTTTGCACCCACCCGGACGAGTCGTTTTTAAAATATAGGTTTGGGTGAGGTCTAAATTAGAAAAATTAGCTTTTTTATAGATGGATTTTGATTGATATGGCAAGCTTAAATAATCTGTTGGCAACCATTCGTATTTATATTTTTTAATAGAATCAAGTCCAACAAATACTGAATTATTAGAACAATAACTTGTATCTCTTCCTGCATTTTTTAATTGAATATTTAGTAATGGAAGTATATTTCTAAGACATTGACAATTATTTGAATCTGAAACAATAACCAACCGACAAATGTCAGAGTTGTTTACAAAACCCTTGAAAGAAAAATTAATTTGCTGGCTTGTAATCCAACCTTTGGTTTTAGTAAATTTTTTAATCAATAAATCAGATTTGTCATACTTATTATTCTGGTTTTTATCTACTATTAAATAAAAAGTAGAATTAATGGCTGTGTCAATCGTTTTTTTATTATTGGTAACTTTAAAAGCAATATCTATTATTTCTCCTGTGTCACCAGAATTGGAGGAAACAGAACTAATTAATTTGATGATTGGTTCAGCTCGGTCAAGTTTAAAAGCTTTAAAAAAACTACCTGTTGCCACATTTATATCACAACTGTCATTCGATTTTACGCAATACGCTTTTTTCTTGGTAAGTGACTGTATTGTAAATAATTCAGAACCACAGGAGGGAGCCTTATTGGTAATTTTAAGCTTAAATTCTATCATTGATGAATCGCCCGGCAATAATCCTTTTGGGATAGACCATAGCCAGCGTTTTTCTCCACTCACATCTTTTACAACACCTCGCCCGTTAATTTTTATTGTTTTTAAGGACGCTGTATCCGGCTCAAAACCTATAGGCATTATAAGTATTAAGGAATCATTATCAAAGGTATTGGTGGGCCCTAAATAAATTATTTTTGATTTAAAAGCTACCGAAGGGTTACATAAATTTATGCTATCCGGGGTTAAGGTAATGATTGAATAATAAGGATTATTAACCCCTTTAATTTTTATAGGCTGGCCTGTAAATCCTAGCCTTTTTACAGGTTCCCCACATCCAATTTTCCCATCAGGCATAATTGAAACAAAAGCTCCTGCTGTAATCTGACAATTGGTTTCTAATAAAAACTGCAAACGGATTCTGCTTTTTAAAGTATCGGATACTTTTTCCAAACCATTTTTTAAAGCACTTAAACTATCACTCAAAGCCCATTCATATGTACTTCCAGAAACTAAAATCGGTTTAGGTAATTTCAATAATTTACTGCCATAAGGAAAAGAATAGTACATTCCGGTATCAACAATTTTAGTTCCTACAGGAATAGTAACTTTTAGTTTAAGTCCATAAATATTGTCCTCATCAACATTGGCAATAATTACCTTGTAATTTCGATTGGTACAAACGTCTGTTTGGGCTGTATCTTCAATAAGGGTGCTTATTATTAAGGGAGGAATGGGACTTAAAATAAGATTAACATAATTTAATAAATTTTTACAGGAATAAGCTTCCAAACTGTCTGGATAGCTGTCACAGTTCCAGCCCACAGCTATTTTAAAACTATCTAGTTTACAATTCGTACTGGAAGCTAAAATTCTAAAAGAGCGGGTAGCAGTGGATGATAAAACTCCTGCTTTGAATATTCCATTTTTTACTGATAAGTTATTACCGGTTAACAAATCTTTAACTGCCAGAACTTTGGCATTTTTGGGTGATGAATTGGAAAGCCATAAATTAGTAATCGAACTTCCACTTTTAGTATTTGATACGATTATATCCCAAGAAAAGGTATCTTTTTTTGAAGAGCTTAAGGTGTTGATAGCAGAAATTAAAACACCTGGGTGGTCAAATTTAAGATTATCTTCATAGTTTTCTATCAAGTCAGTCGCATTTACATTTGACCATTTGAAATAGGATGAATATTTAACAGATTCGTAAGTATTAATTGCTGCATTACATTTTGGAGTAAGATTTAACACTAAAGTTCCCTGGTAACCTTCATCACTTCGCTTAAAAATACCTTTGGTTGCATTAAAAAGAGTATCTAAATTGAATATTAAGGTGTCGGTATTTTTTATGATTGGTTTTAGATTGGAAGCGTAATGTGATGTGTAATTTGATGTGCCGGCAGAACGGTAGTAATAAATGGCCGCACTAGAAAACGTATACCCTTTTGGTAAGGTAACTTTAATTTTATCTAAGTAATTGAAACTACGGTATTCGTATGGAAATGGATTACCTCCTGCATAATTATCACAACAATTACCTGCACTAAAGTAATAACTATTGTACAAAGTAACAGGATTGCATGAACTTGATGTGTAGTTTTCTGTATACCAATTTGTAAAGTATGAACCTAAAAGAATATGTCGTCCTGAAAATGTATCGCATTGAAGTTTTTGGCTTGCAGTTGGATTTGGAGTCGTGCTTATGTAAAATTCAGGATTATCAAAAAAAGCATCAGCAGAAGCACTCCCTACATTTGTATTGTATAAATAATCAACACTTACCACTACACTATCAGAGGCAAGAAAGAAATAATTACTCATACTTCCACAACCTGCCGTTCGTGAAGAGTTAATATTTAAATCAACTTCGCAATATCGGGTTGTGCCTGATGTGTAGCTTGAGAATTGGATTTTATTGCAGGTATATCTTACTTTTTTATTTCTATAAACAGTAAGGGTAGCCATTATTGGTTTTAGTAAATTACCATTGAGAATTGACGTTTTTATTCTGCCATCAAAAAACACATTGGTACTTCCGGAAACCATTACAATACCTGAGTAAAATGTGGTGAGAGTATCGTATAAAAATGATCTGTTCGTTTTTATTTTAGCTAGGTCAATTGTCCCTGTAGCGTCAGGCTGCCCATCATTATTATTATCTGGTTTTCCTAAACTTTTTCTTTTTACACTAAATGCCTTAAATAACATACCTCCGTTGCTGCATGATTTGGTACAATGAACTTTTACTTGACTGGAGGTGCAATACAATTGAAAGTCAGAAGTATAGTTGCAAGTAGTATCGGGTGCATAAAATATTGTAAATCCGAAATTTTTTAATCCAGAAGGGGAGGAGGCTTTGCAATCCGACTCAATAAGAATATCCAATTCAGCTTTTACCAAACTTATGCCGGGTTGGTAAAAATAGGCCAAAACATCACCCGAACTTGCTTTTACTGAATATGGTTTCCATTGATTTCCATATATATCAGTAAACTTAATATCATCAGGTTTTAAGCTGTGCTTTAAACCACTTTGTAGGGTTAGTTTTATTGAAAACTTTGCCTTGCTAGTGATAGGAAAAAGTGAAATAGATGAAATTGTATAATTAAGTTTTTCAGGAACTCCAGAAACAATATCAGTAGGAAGCCAAGGTATGGCGCTCATATATTGAATTCCCCCGCCACTACCCCAGTTTTCTGCCACACTATAGTTATTTCCACAAGTGTCAGAATAAGTAGCTGAATAGCGCCAACGATGGGCAGTTAATGTTGCGTTGCAAATATTTGGTAAGCAGGAATAAGACTGCCATTTTACATAAATGGTATCACCAACCATTAAAGAGCCCAATGATAGAGTAAATCCTCCGATAGGGACAGAACCTAAGCATGAAAAGTAACCGCTGCTGCTATTATTTCTAAAGTTAAGTTTCTTCTTATTTAATTCGGTTCCGTACTTGCCTGCTGTAACTACTATAGAAGATGTATCAATAGCAGAAATTTGGCTATTATAAAATCCCCCATTATAGGATTGAAGAATGTTTACATAAGTGTTATTTATAGATTTATTTGATTTATTTATAACTATTATTTCATTGTAAGTAGGTTTGTTTCGATCAAAACACCAATTTACTGATGTCTTTGGAATTATGGTTAACCCTTCTGTAAAAGGATCTAAATTGACAATTGCGTTTTTTGAAGAGGTATTACAATAGGTAGAATTACATCCAAACCTTACGGTATATACAGAAGTAAGATTGAAACATATTACTACCCGAGCAGTATCCGTAATTCTAACTTCTTCACCGGCATCAAAATAAATATCTTTATTTCCAATTAGTTTAAAATCAATCGAATCAAGTTTGGAAATGGTAGAATCGCCTGAGTATTTGTCTTTACTTCTGGAAGTGGTAATCTTTAATCCATTTCCATTTATTCTAAAAAATAAGCAAGTTGATGCTCCGCCTTTACCGGTATTTTTAATACTGATTTCACGAAAAAACTTATTTCCTAAGTAAGCATTTTTTACTTGATTTGATATGGTATTTATTAAAATATTTGGAATATTAACGTTTAATGCCCCCGTGGTGTGTTTTTCATTTCCTCCAGTGTATGAAAAAAGTAAATCAGCCGTAGCAGATGCTCCTTTACTAATTAGCGTTTGCAAATCACAATTCGAATTTATTTTTATTGAGAATCTTAAATAACCGGCCAAGGAAAAATCAGATAGTTTAAATATAGGATCATTAAGATTGCTAATATTAGATTCGCTAACTCCATTTCCTTTAAAACTCGATGATTTATAATTGCACCCTAGGGGAAGATCTAAAGTTAGATAAACTGTATTGACGGAAGAAGAAGAAATGTTTCTAATTTCAAATACCAAGGAATCTGTTTTTCCGCAAACTGTTACAGCAGATGGAAACGATGTTTGAATATTAAATTTTTTCGTCTGAGAAAATAGAGTACCTCCCATTAGTAAAAGATTAATGATGAAAAGGTATGTTTTTATTTTACTCATTTTTTTTGAAATGCCAAGCCCTACAAATATAGTATTAAAAGGTAGCAAAAAAACAGGGCTTTGGGGATCTTAATAATCCTTCTAATTATGCAGGTTACATAAATATAAAGGTATTAAAAAAAATGCTCAAATATAAAGAGCAACAAGAAAGATTAAAAATAAACAAACTTAATTACTGAATTTCAATTAATAGTTGTTTTGACTCCCGTTTTAAACCCAATAACTGGTTGGCTCTTCCTCTGTTTATTGCAATTATCATATAGCCGTTTTCATCAAAAAAACAAACCTTTTCACCCTCGGGCACATCGGAATAGCTTTTATGAATGGTATCTACCGATTCAACTTTACTTAAATAAAGGTTAAATTTTTTGTTGCCAACCACCTTTTCAAAAAAACTTTGAGTCAAATTGGTATAGGCATTTCCAAATGAATCTATATAAATAACATCAAACGAAATCAGGTTTTCCTTTAAAACGGGTTTTTGAAGAATTTTGTGCTTTATAGCTTCCGCTTTGCCTTCAATTTTAGCTAAATCAAAGTTATTATTGATAAGCTGAAGCAGGTAGTGTGGAAAACTATTCTTAAATGAAAAATAGTCGTAATCTAAAACTTCAATTCGTTTGTATTCAAATTCGGTTTCGGAAAAAACCATCGGAACAATTCCATTATCTGCGGCAATAATAAACTGGTTGTTTTTTTTAGCAATTACAACGGCTTTATGCACAGCTAAACTCGAGTCTACACCCACAGCATGAATGGTGTTTTCGGGAAAATGGAAAACACTATTTTTTAGAACAAACGCGGTTTCAATGAGTTGAAAAGGGGAGATAGAATGGGTAATATCGATAACCGAACACAAGGGTAAAATTTTTGCAATATTACCCTTCAATTCTGCTACAAAGTGCGATTGTAATCCAAAATCGGTGGTGAGGGTGATTATTGGCAAAATATTTGGTTTGATTATTTTAGGAACAAATGTAGATTTGAAAAAAATCACTACACACAAAACATAAGCACAGAGTATATAATATAGTACACGCTTTGAAATTTAGATAAAACGAAATATTAATTCAAAAAAAATAAATCGATTGACCGAAAAAATCTTCCTCATTGAAAAAACAGATCCTGCAGTTTTCTTTGGATCAAACAACAAATATTTTAACATTTTAAAAAAGGTATTTCCACTATTAAAAGTTTCGGCCCGGGGCAATGAAATTAAAATATCAGGACCCGAAAACGAGATTAAAACGTTTGAACACAAAATTGAATTGCTTCAAACTTTAATAAATACCCGTTCCACCTTAAATGATGCGGAATTATTTAAGCTTTTGTCGGACGAAAATACATCCAACGCTATCCCTCGTGATGAAAACGGAAACGAAACATTGCCTGACAATGTTTTGGTTTTTGGCCCCAATGGAAAAGTTGTTAGAGCCAGAACGCCCAACCAAATAAAATTGGTTCAGGAAGTAGATAAAAACGATATTGTGTTTGCTATTGGGCCTGCAGGAACTGGGAAAACCTATACCGCTGTGGCTTTGGCTGTAAGAGCTTTAAAAAGCAGGAGTATAAAACGCATCTTTTTGGCAAGACCTGCGGTAGAAGCCGGAGAAAATTTAGGGTTTTTACCCGGTGATTTAAAAGAAAAAATTGACCCATATCTACGTCCATTGTACGATTCGTTGCAGGATATGTTGCCGGATGATAAATACACCAAATACATTGAAAACCGCACCATCGAAATAGCGCCAATGGCGTTTATGCGTGGCCGTACTTTGGATAATTGTTTTGTAATATTAGATGAAGCCCAAAATGCTACCAATACGCAACTTAAGATGTTTTTAACACGCATGGGACCTAATGCCAAGGTTATTATTACTGGCGATTTAACTCAAGTTGATTTACCGCCTAAGATGGAATCGGGCCTTAAAAAAGCTATAAAAATATTGGATGGTATAAAAGGGATTAAAGTCGTTCACTTGGATGTAGAGGATGTGGTAAGGCATCCTTTGGTTAAAGAAATTATTAAGGCATATGGTAAGGTGGATAATCAGGGATAGGTAAATTTAAGAATCATTAATCCTTGTTCATAGAACAGAAAAAAATATAACAATGCCTCAAAAATATCTGTGCATATTATTTATCTTTTTTTTGAATATTTGTTCTTGTACAGATGATTATTGTATAGATATGGACTATACAACCATTTTTCAAATAAATGATTCCACCCGTTTAAGCTCAATAAAGAATTACTCTGATGGAAACCTTGATTCATTTCTTTATTTTGAAGAAGGTAAAAGTAAAAAATTTGTTAACTATTTAAAATTGAACAGGGATACAAATCGCCTTAAAGAAGTAACTACAACTTTTGAAACTTATGAATTTATGTATTCTGACATAAATTTATATAAAATAAAGTGGCCAAATGGCTTAATTGATTCCTTTCAACTTGAAATTAAGGAAAAAAGATGCGGGGCACGAGTAATTGAAAATATTTTTTTTAATAATAAAAAAGCAAAAGGCAGTTCACCTTATTGGTTATTCGAACCATAAAACCTCAATATTTTTTAAAAAAAAGACTATACACGGTTTATCCACGTTATTGTTTCATCATGCGTTTTTTAGTTTTTATCTCACTTATTTCCTGTTCCTTCTCTCAAAGCAATACACAAACAGAAATTAGCTCTGTAAAAAAGTGTGGTGAAATTGTTTTACCTCAAGGCTATTCCAGAATTGACGGAAGTGATTCTTTTTTTGCTATCTATCTCAGAGAAATAGGTTTTAAAGAAAATAATACTGTTTTGCTTTATAACGGCTCCCCAAAGGGAAATCAAGATGCTCATTACAAGGTTTTAAATATTGGGGTTGGTAAAAAGGATTTGCAACAGTGTGCCGATGCCGTTATTCGATTGCGAGCTGAATATTTATTCAAACAAAAGCGTTTTTCTGAAATTCAATTTCATTTTACCAGTGGGCATCTATGCAAGTGGACCAAATATACCGAAGGCTGGAGACCAAGAATAAATGGGAACTCTGTAGATTTTGTTAAGATAGCTGCAGAGGATAGCAGTCCCCAAAGTTTTGATAAGTATCTTGATTTGATTTACAGCTATTGTGGAACAGCTTCGCTTTACAAAGAATTAAAATCAAAATCCATTGATAAAATTGAACCGGGAGATGTGTTTATACAAACCGGAAATCCTTATGGTCATGCGGTTATGGTAATGGATGTGGCAAAAAATAAACAAGGTGAACGGATTTTTATGTTAGCGCAAAGCTATATGCCGGCTCAGGAAATACATGTTTTAAAGAATCCGGTATCCGACAAACTTAATCCTTGGTATGAGGCAAAAAAGGGTGTTATTGAAACTCCTGAATGGACGTTTGGTTCGGATGATTTGAAGAGTTGGTAAGGTTTAGCAACCAAATTTCACCACTGCCTTTTCATACATCATTTTAGGGGTATAATTTCTTCCTTTTAATCGGCGGTGTTTGCCTATCCAAAATCCTTTCGGAAGATTTTCGACATAAAACTTTTTGTTAATCTCACGGTTGCTCATTCCTATAATCCAGTTAATATTGTAATACTGCTGGAAAAACCGCATAGAGCGAGGTTCATCGCCATAGTTCATGCCAATTACCTGTATTTTATTTCCAAATTCATTCTGAATTTTTCTCAAATACATCGTGTCTTCGGCAAGGCATGACAAATCATCATTAAAAAAATAGAGGTAAATATGTTTGCGTCGGAATTGCTTTAAAGAGTACATCACACTCATTTCATTGGCAAAACTGATTTTAGGAACCTTTCGGTTTATTTTAAGCTTTTTATAGGTTTTACTATTTACAGCTTCCTGCAAGTCAATCCATTTCCCAAGTGGGTCAATATCAACAATCACAAATTTTTTCTCATTCCATTCAAAGGTGGTTTTGCTTTTTCCTTTATTGTATTCAATCAAATCTTCAGAAATAATGGCTTGTTTGTATGGACCAATATAAATCATATCGGCTCCGTAGTCATTATACAAAGCATTTACATTCATATCTTTTACTCCAATGGTAAACGAATCGTTTAAGGAACGAAAATTAGCTGAACACAGGTTGTAACGCTGTTCTCTATAGCAATTGTTTATTTTGGTAAAGACCTTTTTACCACTGTGTTTTTGGTAGTGCTCATTTAGTAAATCTTTGTAGGCTAAATTTTTTCCAAATACCACGCGGCTTAGTTTCACCTCATAATCCGATTCAGGAAATTTACTGTTTTTAAGATTTACCAAAATAGAATCCTGATGAAAGGGCATTAAATAGGGGAGGCCATCATCTGTAAAATCAAGGTTATTATTTTTATCAATATAAAAATGAACTGTTTGGCGTATGGTTCGTGAATAGTTGCCAATCAAAGACAATAAATAGCCAGCGTTTTGTTCATTATCAGCCCCTGAAAAATAGATGAATGAATAGGCTGTATCATAACAACCTGTCATGTCGGGCAATTTTTTTAGATTAATCCATTGGGTATTTTTTTTGGTCTCTGCCCCAAAATTTGTATACGGCTCAATGCTCATCCCCGTAAATTTATATACAGGAATAATGGCCTGAGTTTTTTTCAGTTTATCATCTTCTACCTTTGGGTTAAGATTAATTCTGAATGTTTGCTGTCCAAAAACAATACAACTAAATAAAAAACTGGCTATTAAGGTTAATTTTCTCACAAATAGGTTAATCTAAAATGCGAATTTAGTTATCTTTCGCTACGTGAACCTGATAGCATGGAAATATAATAAAGCAAAGTGGCTAATGACCCTAAAGCAGCTACCACATATGTTAATGCAGCCCATTTTAAAGCATCTTTGCTCATATCATATTCGTCAGGAGTCACCATGTTTTTATCCTGAATCCAGGCCAAGGCTCGTTTACTGGCATCAAATTCTACAGGTAAAGTGATAAAGCTAAACAAAGTTGTAACTGCAAATAAGGCCATACCAATCATTAATACGGTAGGATTTTGGGTGGAACCTAAAACCATAACCCCAATAAGAATAATCCATTGCATAAAATTAGAGGCCACATTTACCACCGGCACCAAGCGGCTTCTTAAATTAAGCCAAACATAAGCATCAGCATGTTGAACAGCATGGCCACATTCATGGGATGCAACGGCAGCAGCAGCAGCATTTCTTCCGTCATACACATCGCGGCTAAGGTTTACAGTTTTGGTTATCGGATTGTAATGGTCAGTTAGCTGTCCTTCTACCGATACTACCTGAACATCAAAAATCCCATTATCCTTTAGCATTTTTTTTGCTATTTCAGCACCAGAAAGACCTGATGTAATAGGGGTTTGTGAATACTTTTTAAATTTACTTTTTAATCGTGAACTTACAGCTAAACTTATAATAAAGAACAAGATTCCAATGGCATAAACTCCAAACATAATTTCTATTTTTTTACAATGCAAAATTGCAACTTCTGTACCATAAATAATTTGAAAATTAAGCAATTTAAAAATTAGGTTCTCGCAAAGTCGCAAAGACGCTACTCCCTAATTAATGAATACTGAATGGAAAGAGCCATAATTCAACATTCATAACTCATAATTTATAATTCCAAAAATCCATTCCACCATTCCTTATCAAACCCCGCATTGTATTTTTCATAAAACTTTATGGCAGATTCATTCCAATCCAATACCTGCCAATTTATCCGTTTGCAGTTGTCATGTTTGGCCGTTTCTATTATAATGTCAAAAAGTAGCTTTCCAACTCCAAAATTTCTAAAGTTTTCTTTTACATAAAAATCTTCCAAATACAAACATTTGCCTTTCCAGGTGGAGTAGCGGTAATAGTATAAAGCAAATCCAATAATACCGGCATCTGTTTCAGCTACAAGGCATTTAAATAACGGATTAGCTTCGAAGCCATCCTTTTTCATTTGTTCGGCTGTATTTATTACCTCTTCGGGGGCTTTTTCAAATAGGGCTAATTCATGGATGAGCCCCATAATTTGAGGAACATCGTTTTCGGTAGCAGGGCGAATTGTTGGATTCATAATTTTTTCAAAGATAAAGGGAATAAAAGAATTGAAATTTTCTTTGAAATATGAGAAGCGGTTTTTTAAAAATTATCTTTAAAGTTTGCAAGGGCATTTTTTTTTAGATAATAACCACCGGAAGTAGAATAAGTATTTAGGTGTTAATTATGAACCATTTAAAAAGCGCCAAATATTTAAAATAGGGCTATCAAAAGCCTTATAAAATCGTGTTAACTTAATGTTACCTCCATGCTTATCAACAATCTTAATATGAGTTAGTATTACATGTTATCAAATAGTTAGAATGTTGTTGATAATCTAATTCACATATCCTCAACAATTAATTTAACTTAGTGGATAACAATGACGGGCAAAATGCTACAATAAAAATACCCTAAAATTGTAATGAAATCGTATATGCCACTCAACCCAACAACAAGGAATAAACGCCAGCAAAAGAATTTAGAAGAAATTGTTTACAATGGCAAACTTCCGCCTCAGGCCCTCGACCTTGAGGAAGCCGTTTTAGGTGCCTTAATGTTGGAGAAAAATGCCCCTGAAAAGGTGTTGGATATTTTAAAAGAAGACACATTTTATTCTGATTCAAATAAACTCATTTTTAAGGCCATTGCCGAATTATTTGTTAAGGCAAAACCTATTGATATTCTTACGGTCACTGAGGAATTAAGGAAACAGGGCAATCTGGACTTAGCGGGAGGAGCATTTTATGTTACTCAATTAACCAACAGAGTGGCTTCTGCCGCTAATATTGAGTACCATGCCCATATTCTTATCCAAAAATATATTCAAAGGCAAATGATTCATATCGCCGGTGAAATAGGAAAGAAAGCATTTGAAGATACTACCGATGCATTTGAACTTTTGGATGAATCGGAACGCCAGTTATTTGCTATTAAAAACGATACCATGAAAAAAGGTCACCTTTCATTGGGCGATATTCTTCATAAAGCCATAAAGCATATCGAAACGCTTAAGGCCAACGAAAATCAGTTTTCTGGTGTACCTTCGGGTATTGCAGATTTGGACAGAATTACCGGTGGATGGCAAAAATCAGATTTAGTAATTGTAGCTGGTCGTCCGGGTATGGGTAAAACGGCATTTGTGGTTTCAATAGCTCGCAATGCTGCCATTGATTTTGGTAAGGCTGTCGCTTTATTCTCATTGGAAATGTCATCGGTTCAGTTGGTAACACGTTTAATTTCTTCTGAATCTGAAATAGCTTCCGAAAAAATAAGAAAGGGCGATTTGCAGGAATTTGAATGGGAACAATTGCGTGTAAAAACCGAACGATTGGCCGAAGCCCCTATTTTTATTGACGATACTCCTTCACTTTCTATTTTTGATTTTAAGGCCAAAGCACGACGCCTAAAATCCCAACACAATATTGAATTAATAATCGTGGATTACCTGCAGTTAATGAAAGGGGACGATAAAAATATAGGTAACCGTGAGCAAGAAATAAGTTATATATCCCGAAGTTTAAAGGCCTTGGCTAAGGAATTGGATATACCTGTTATAGCATTGGCTCAGTTGAGTCGTAATGCAGAACGCCGCGAAGGAAACCGACCACAACTATCTGACTTGCGTGAATCCGGTTCTATTGAGCAAGATGCGGATATGGTAGGATTTATCTACAGGGCAGAATATTATGGCTTAAATGAAGATGAGTCGGGCAATTCAACCCAGGGTATTGGAGAATTTATCATTCAGAAACATAGAAACGGGCCTACAGATGTTGTTAAAATGCGCTACCAAGGCGAGTTTACCAAATTCTCAAGTCTTAATGATTCATTGATAAACGACAATTTTAGCTTTACGGATAGGGGAGGTGATGCCGGAAGTTATGTTATAGGTTCTAAACTAAATGATATGACTATGTCGAACGATAGTGATGATGTTCCTCCGTTCTAATTCCTTTTTACCTCACCACACTCACCTTCTTCATCCAAGCCGCTCCGCCGTTTTTCAACTTCACCAAGTAAATGCCGGATGCAGCGTGTAAATCTATCAAATTAACTTTTTCAACCCTTTCAACCTTTAAAACAAACTTACCCATCATGTCATACACCTCAATGGCAAAATCCTTTTCAGGATTATCCAGTTCGATGGTAAAACTTCCAGTGTTGGGATTTGGGAAAATTTTAAAGCTTTTTTCCATATTTAAATTACTGACTCCAACATGATTCACCAATACAAATTGGCTGGTATCCAAGCATTCGCAACCATCTACTGTTTTCATAAATGCCCGAACTCTGTAATTTCCATCCACTTGAAATTTATGTTTTGGCGATGTCAAATTACTGCTTCCACCACCTTCAAAACTCCACTGGTAAAAAGGATATGACATAACATTCGGTGTGAAAATAAATTCGAAACCTCCAGTGCCTGCTGATTTAAATGTAAACGCACAACTTGGTGCCTCTCTAATATTTACCGGTAAGGTAATTATATCTTCACATCCCCCTATATTTTTAGCTTTAAGAGTTACATTAAAGGTTGAAGCGGTGCTTCCGCCATATTTTTTTATGGGAGAAAAAAGTACACTGCTATCCCCATCACCAAAATTCCATTTATAGTTTATCAATCCACCTCCAATGGTTTTATTGGTAAAAATAATATTGCTACCAATGCAAGCATCCAAAGCTTCAAAATTTACTATGGGTTGCTGCAGTACCGTAATTTCCTTTTGTATAATGGTACTACACCCATTACTGCCACTGGCTACCAGCGTAATTATTTTATTACCCAAATCGCTAAAGTTATGTTGTGGGTTTTTGGTAAACGAGGTATTGCCATCCCCAAAATCCCATAGAAAGCTAGTGCTTATTCCCGATGGTTCCATGGAGGAATTATTGAAAATAACCGGTTTAACATTGCAAACCGGACCATTAGTAAAAGCAGCCTCAGGCGAAGCCAAAATAACAATGATTTTAGAAATGGAATCGGTACAACCAAACTGACTTGTGGCAATATATTTAACCGTTTTAGTGCCGGCTGAAAGGTAGATGTGCGTTGGGTTATAATCGTTATTGCCGCTACCATCGCCAAACAACCAGCTACTCCCAAATCTATCTTCAAGGCCAATGGTAGTTTTGTTGGAAAATACAATTTCATTTTTGCTACACGCACCGCTTACCGAAAAGTTGGCAATTGGCTTGGCAAATTGATATGCTTTTTTACTCAGCGAATTAGTGCAGCCATTAGCAGTAGCAGTAAGTGTTACAATATAACTTCCTGTATTTATATATCTGTATTTTAAACTAACCTTGTTACTGGTTTTTCCATCCCCCAAATCCCATTTGTAATTTATTGTTCCCGAACTGATGGTAGTATAATTAATTGAACTTAAACTATCGCCCATACAGGCATTAATTATCTTAAACTTAATATCAGGTATTTCATAAACTGTTACTTTAATAACAGTATCTTTAATTATCCCAAAATTAGTTTTGGCCGTTAGTTTAACATTATAGCTGCCGAATGCAGGGTAATTATAAACAGGGTCACTAAAATTACTGGTATCACCATTACCAAAATCCCATTTATAATTAACAAATCCACTGCGAAGAGTGGTTAGGTTTTTAAATTCAATGGGCGTTCCAAAACAAACATTCGTAAAACTGAAATTAACCTTAGGAGTAGGAGCTACATAAATGGTTCGTTGCAAAAGGGTATCACATTTGTTAGTTACTAAATCAAGAAGGGTTGTGTAAATGGTTATTACACTATCTTCTAAAGAGGCATCCGGTATAAATTTAAGCTTTCCATTGGAGGTTGAATTTGGAAATTTTAAGGCGGTATCGCTGCTAGAAACACTAATACCATTCGATTTAACCACTCTTAAATCTGTAATTATCCAATCGGTTCCAAATCCGGCATTGGTGTATCCCATGGGAGGTTGTAATTCAAAATTAACCTCGTTTCCTACGGCCACTATATCGGGGTCTAACGGTGTTCCGTTAGTAGTCACATTTGGTGAATTAAATGGTGTTCCTTTTATAATAAGAGCTCCTGTAGGTTTTTTCTTTACTGTTAAAAGCATGGAATCGCGGAAGCTTACACACGTTGGAACCTTATAATAAAGGCGAATATTACCCGAACGGTTTGTAAAGGTACTTCCCCAGTTTAACGCCACACCTACACCGGTTGTTATTTGCAATATTCCATCGTTTGTGGCTGTGGGAGAGGAGTTACCATATTGCAAATAAAATGATGGGGCATTGGTGGTTTGAATATAAAATCCATAAATTTTTCCAGTAGGAATACTTATTTTGGCAGGAATATTGGTTGGATTACCTGTTCCTTTGCTTTTCACTGCATATTTCCCCAACAGAGTCCAAGCAGATGTATTGGTTTCAAAACCTGAATAACCCCCATCGCGGTAATACACTTCAATATCAGCGGAAGTTCCTGATGTTGCACCAATATTTACAGCAATGCTATCTATGGAGCCATTTTGTAAAGCTTTTACATCCAGCATAAAGCCGGCTTGTTGATTCCCCCCTGAAAAATTGGTTTGAAAATACTTGCTCACCAATTGGCCTGCCGCTCCGGCAAAAAATTTGTAAGTACCGGGTGATAGATACGAGGTTTTAAAATAACGCCCAGCACCCAAAATGGTATTGCTCGTATTTGAATTGTACCATATTAGGGTATCTTTGGGATGAGAAGATTTTCCTGATAAGGTAATGGTTCCGCTACCACAAATGGCTGTGTCCATTACATCAGGTTTATTAGGGGTGCCAAAAAAAATGAAGGAATAATTTAGCGTATCATTGGAGTTGTAGTCATCTTGCATACCGTTTGGTTTTGAGGACCAAACTTTAATGGTATTATTGGTATATGAAGTAAAGCTTAAGCCTGATTTTATGGTTAATGTGGTATCCTTTGTAGTCAAAAGTTTTTTCTTTAAAAAGGAAGTTGCCTGCAAAATGCCATTTAATGACCAATAAATTCTTACGCTATCCAGATTTTTTGAACCGGAATTTTTTAAGGTTATAGTTAATTTATTCGGATTATCACAAACATTTAATGGTGCAATGGCTGAAATACTTGCGTCTGTTGGGTAAAGTCGGTATCCAAATTCTAAAATCATTCGCTGGCTTCCACCGCCGCATCCTGCGGTGTTTACTGCTCCCCAATTGGTATTTCCGATAATGGGCCGTAGCTGATAGGCTGCGGATGTGCACTGACAGGCATTGGCTTGCCCGTCAGCAGCTACTCCTACATTATCGGCTGATAAAGCACAACTTCCACCTGCAATACATGACCCTAAACCTGCCACAATCCAGGTGTAGCTTCCACAAGTTAAGGTGAGGTTAGCTCCTGGATTTCTAAGTCTATCAGCGAGTTTGCGTGCAATAAATGAATCGGCACAGGTTCGTCCTGTTTTATCATAAGTCCCTTTCATAGTAACACTTAAAATTTTGTAATTTGAGGTATCTAGTTTTGATCTGAAATTTCCCCACCCATCATATTGACTGCTTCCCGGACAATACGTTACTCCAGAAACAAAACTGTCAGAATAAGTGATATAACCATACGATTGAGCCTGACTATTGGTTGATAAAACCATAGTTAATGATAAAATGTATAGCTGTAATATTTTTTTCATTTCAGGCTTTTCTGCTTTACGAAATTAGAAATTTAAAGGAATAACTGAGTTTTTATAATAAAATATTAGATATAGCTTACACAAGCACTTAAATTTGAGGATAGATTGTTATTTCATCAATAAAAATAAAAGCATCACCACCTGCACCTTGATGCCATTGAGGAAGTTTTCCATAATTTATAGCTTTCACCTTTATATATCTAAATGAGTCTTCAATTTCATTGTACCTAAAAACTTCTTTTTGAACTGTATAATTTGAATCGGCTATTTTATTCTTTACAGCCTGTATTTCTTTATAGTTAATACCATCTATTGAACCATAAAATATAACTTGAGTCGGCATTAATATCCATGACCGCGTATCCTGTAAAAAACTTGCCGTAATACAATCAACATTTTTAACTTTCTGCAAATCAACAATGGTTTCAAAATCCTGACTTTGATAGCCCTGCCATCTTCCTTTGCGCCAATCGGTTTCACCTTGTAGCCCGTCAATCAAGCCTTCATCGCCATCGGCTGTGTATTGCTTATTGTATGTACTGTTTATTTTGATAGTGTAGTTGTTTGGTTTTTTGTAGAAATGGGCGATTGATATTGGACTTACTATTCCACTATCCATTATGTAAACTGCTTTCAGGGTTGTATTTTTATCAATTACTATTTTACTAGAATCATTATATTTATTGGATTGTAGAGTAGGTTCATTAGAATTTAAAGTGTAAAAAATTGCTCCATTTGGTTGTTTGGCAGGTGAATAAGAATACAAATTTTTAAGATTGTTTGATTTTAAAGAAATGGTAGCCTTTTCTTTAAAAACTTCAGAACCAGATTCGATAATTGGAGAAGACAATTGAATTTTTTCTTCTGACCCGTTTGAAAGGGATTCATGTTCGTAACCGTAATATAGTTCTTCGGTTTCTTTCCAAAATATAAATTCATTGGAATGCTGATACTCCCCAAACCAATGCATTTTTGGCTCTTTATTTTTATATATAATACTTGAAATATTACCATTAGCAAACCTTACACTGTCAAATAACATATTTCCAAAAACAAATTTATTTGAAGTAGGGTTGACCGGATAAAAACCCATGGCACTAAACACATACCATGCACTCATTTGGCCGCAATCTTCGTTACCACATAAGCCTTCAGGGGTAGGTTTATAGTATGTTTTGCATATCTTTTTAACATATTTACGAGATGAATCAATATTATCAAATAAATATGGAATATGGTGACTTGGTTCGTTTCCCTGAGCATATTGACCAATCATTCCTGTTATATCAGATTGATCTCTTCCGGTTGTTTTTGAATCCAAATTAAAAATTTTAGAAACTTTTGCCATGTCATGAATTCTCCAATATTCTTGCGGAACAGCAAAAGAATATTGCCAGGCGTTGGCTTCTGTGTAATGGTTGTTCACTTGTTTGGGGTCAAAAGGTTCAAGCCAATCACCATTTTTTCTTGGCTGCATAAATCCGGTTTCAACATTGAACACATTGCGCCATGAACCTGAAAGTTTTTTGAAATACTCTCCATTTTGATTATTTGAAGTTAAAAATGCAATGGTTGAAGCGCAACTCATATCATAACTATACTCCAAGGTTTTACTCACACTTTCACTTTCGTCTTCAATGGATAAATAGCCTTTTTCCCTGAATTTATCCAAACCAAATCGGTTGCTCATGGCTTCGGCTTTTACTGCTGGGTAAATCGCTTTTAATTCCTCCTTTGTAATTACCCCTTTATTGTATGCATCCAATATCACACTCACGCTGTGAAACCCAATCATGCAATTGGTTTCGTTTCCCCATAGTTCCCACATGGGCAATCGTCCACTTTGCTCATATTGTGCCTGAAATGTTTTTATAAAATCATGGCTGCGTTTTTTATCAATAATATTTAGCAAAGGATGCAAAGCCCTATAAGTATCCCAAAGAGAGAAGACAGTATAATAATTAAAACTATCTGCCTTATGAATTAGGTTGTCACGGCCCATATAACGACCATCGGCATCATTCATAATATTGGGATGAATCATGCAATGGTAAAGGGCTGAGTAAAAGTTTACTTTTTCATCTTTTGTTCCACCATAAACCTTTATTTTGTTTAGTTCTGTATTCCAGGCTTTGTTGGCATCTTGTTTCACTTTTTCAAAATTCCAATGGTTTAATTCCTTGTCCATATTGGCTTTGGCACCGGCTTCATCTACACTTGATAAGGCTGTTTTTACCAAAATTTTATCCCCTGCTTTTACATAATAACCCAAGTTAACTTTGGTTTCGCCTTTCTCATTTTTGCTAAAAATAACTTGGTCGGCATCACGACTTACTTCAAAATAATAAAATACTAGTTGGTTTTCGGCCCATGCTTTTGAACGTCGTAAACCGGAAAATGAGTGTTTTGTTAACTCGGTAATTTTACCTTCCAATAATTCATCGCGATGTTTTAAATTTAAAGTAATCCAGGCATAGCCATTTTGGGAATAGGTATACTGCTGCAGGCCTACCCGTAATGTTGAAGTTAATTCTACCTTAATTCCATTATTTAATTTTACCGAATAATAGCCTGCCTTTGAAATTTCATTTTTATGTGAATATGTATAAAAAAGGGTATCAATTTTATCAATGGGTTCAATTGCTTTTGTTACAAAGGTTGGCATAAATGCTATGTCACCATAATCGCTGCAACCAGTGCCACTGAGGTGAGTATGACTAAAGCCATAAATAATGGTATCGCTATAATGATAACCGCTGCAACCATCCCAACTACCGTCAATTCGTGTATCCAGACTTAACTGAACCATGGCAAATGGGAGGGTAGCTCCGGGAAAAGTATGTCCATGCCCACCTGTTCCTATTATTGGGTTTACAAATTGGGTGTAGTTATTTTGGGCTTTGACAAGAAAGTTTGTGAAGATAAATATGAACAGTAATAATTTTTTCAAGGCTTTAAAGAAAGCCACGAAAATAAAGGAATTAAAATTATTAAATCAGAAGGGTATATCCAATATTGTCGATTATCCTGAACCACATAGGCACATAAACATTTAAGGATTCACATAGGTTATTTTCTATGTGGTTTTCAAATACCCAGATTCGTGTTTTTACGAATCGGAACCAACAGCATAAATGAATAATAATTTTAGTTTTTTCTAAATTGACAACTCAATTAGAGAATATTGATGAATTTAATATTGTTAGGCCAACATTATTTTCCATACATCATAGGCCTGAAAATTGTGCATTAACAGGATACTCTTTATTATAGCCATTTTTTTGGGAAGAGTGGTTTAGGGTATATCTGATATGATATTGTTTTTGCATTTTGTAACTTTAATAAAAATAATAATGGGACACATACCTAGCCTTCAGCTGCTTTATGATTTGAAGGATATACCCGGTTGAAGGAAGGGTTGTTTAATTGAAAAGTTCAAAAATATTTATTGTTATAAATCTTAGTATTTCTTCAATTAAGATAATATTTGAAAGTCAGGTTTTTTGTTACATTTGTAAAAAAACTAAATGGAGAGTTTTGAATATTTTTTAGTATTAGAAGGAAAAACTTTGGGTCCCTTCACCAAGGTTGAAATAATTGAAAAGAGGTTAGAATTAGAAACTCCGATTTGGTGTAAAAGTATGAAGGACTGGGGAACACTCAGAGACATGGATTTTATATCAATTCCTCCACCTTTTATAAATAATGCACCACCTGTCAAGAATGACCCACCTCCATTTCAAAATTCAAATTATGAGACATGGCCAACTAAACAAAAAAAATCAAATAATATCCTACAATCTAAAAATAACTTTTTGTGGATTGCAGTCGGTGTTATAATTTTTATAGTTCTTTTTGTTTACTTCACAAATAATTTTTCAAATACAAATTCTAAAAGTAGTTCAGTAGACCAAAATACTGTTTCTAGTGGTTCACCTGAACAAAATGCTGCTCCTTATGTAAATACTCCAACGCCTGAGGACATGGAAAGGGAAAGAATAAATAATGAAATAACTAAAAAGAATATGGAGTATAGGAATAATTGGCAAAATTATATAATTGTTGATTTCAAAAGACCAAAGATTTTCGTTTTAGGAGGGGTGGGTGAATTTGGGATAAGTATTGCAAATAATACAGACTATGTGCTTGACGAGGTAATTGTTCAAATAGATTACTTTAAAAGCAATGGTGCATTATATAAAAATGAAGTTGTTTTATTTACAAATGTTGCCGGAAATAGCACAATTTATGGTATGGCTCCAAGTTCTCCATATGGCCAAACAGTTAATGTGTCAATTATTGGTATAAAGTCTAAAAAAATGCATTTTTGTTTTCCTGATGGATCACTTGAGCCATTAGATCCATACAAATGTAAGTAAGCTTGGAAGCACACCTTATATTCATATCACCAAAACTTTCTTTTCATCGATCTTCGTGATGTTTCGCAGGTCATCTCGAAAAATAGATAAACACAGATTTGAAATCCGAACAAATAAAAAGATTTTTTCTATTAGTGATTTCACTCCATCAACAAAAGAAATGATCCTATTTCTCCAAAATGGAATTTTTAACCCTTCAACCAACTCGATACTTTTTCAAGCAAGAGTATGGTTTTATCCAATTGATAATAATACTCGTGTCGTGGTTTAAATTTGAGGTAAAATGATTTTACACTTTCAATATCTGAGCCCTCAAAATCCAAAAAATTATTAGAATTTGAATAGCGGTTTATAATACTATCTATTAAAAATGCGGTCGCAGCAAATTTTCTTCCTTCCAGCGAGATGGAAGAAAACGGGTAATATATTCTGTTTTTAAATTTTAAAACAATACACGAAGCCAGTAACGTTTCATTTTTATAAACCCCAATCTTTTTAACTATTCCCTGTTTTTCTGCAAAATCAACCAATGTTTTAAAATTTGAATAATCTTGTTCAGGTATCTTATTGAGTGATTGCCAAGCATTTTTATAAAGGGAAATAACTAATTCTGTCGGAATGTTATCTTTAAAAAAAAGTTCAGCATTTTCGGCAGTCTTGAGGTTTTTTTTAAGATTTCCGGAATACGATTGGTAAAGATTTTCGTAAGGTTTACCCAAATTCAAAATAAGATTCGTCCTTTTTTGAAGTTTAACAGGCAATCCATTTTCAAAAATATTGGAATGATTAAATGGGTAATGCAAATGCCTGAAACGGCTTGCTAATTCTTTTAAAAAATCATTTAAAATAGTTTTAGGCAAATTGCTAGCGGCTGAAAAAACACCCAATTGCTGACAAAAGTTAGGACGGTAGGCATACTTAATTCCAAGTTTTTTACGAAAAGGAACAGGCATTATATTCTCATAATCGCCCAATATTAAAGCTTCCCAGCTATTTTCCGTTAAAAAATCAAGGTACCAGCTTAAAGCATAAACATTTCCCCACTCACATTTATTAATACAAGCATCCCATTTTTGCCTGTCAATGGCAGAATTACTTATCCATTGCAGCATAAGCAGAATTATTCAGGACTCAAAAACGGATAGCGATAATCTTTTGCCGGAACAAATGTTTCCTTGATAGTTCGCATACTAACCCAACGCAATAAATTTACTTTGGCTCCTGCTTTATCGTTTGTTCCCGAACCACGGCCACCGCCAAATGGCTGCTGCCCAACAACGGCTCCTGTAGGTTTGTCATTTATATAAAAGTTACCGGCGGCATTTACCAAAGCCCGTGTAGCCGTTTCTATGGCGTAACGGTCTTGGGCAATAACACAACCTGTTAATGCATATTCAGAGGTTGAATCTAAAATTTCCAAAGTTTTTTCAAACTCATTTTCGGGGTAAACGTAAATGGTTAAAACCGGTCCAAACAACTCTTCACACATGGTTCTGTATTTTGGGTCACTAGCTACTATTACCGTAGGTTCGATGAAGTATCCCTTGGTTTTGTCGTAATTTCCACCGGCAATTATTTCTACGGATGAATCTTTTTTAGCGGCATCAATATACGAAGCCAGTTTATCAAACGATTTTTCATCAATTACGGCATTTATAAAGTTTGAGAAATCTTCAGTTGGCCCCATTTTCATAGTTTTCAACTCCGCCTGAAGTTTGGATTTAATTTCAGACCAAAGATTAGAAGGAATGTAAGCCCTTGAAGCAGCTGAACATTTTTGTCCCTGATATTCAAAAGCCCCGCGGCTTAAGGCGGTTACTACCACATCCACGTCGGCGGTTTTATGAACCATAACAAAATCTTTTCCTCCTGTTTCACCAACAATGCGAGGGTAGCTTTTATATTTTTCAATATTGTTTCCTATGTCTCTCCATACCTGACGGAAAACTTCGGTAGAACCTGTAAAATGAATACCTGCGAAATCTTTGTGTTTAAAAATAATATCACCGGCAGTTGGGCCACTTACATATATTAAGTTGATAACACCAGCAGGTAATCCGGCTTCTTCAAATATTTCCATCAAAATATTGGCAGCATATATTTGGGTATTGGCAGGTTTCCAAACCACGGTGTTGCCCATCATGGCAGCCGAAGTTGGTAAATTCCCGCTGATGGCCGTAAAATTAAAAGGCGTTAAAGCGAAAACAAATCCTTCCAACGGACGGTATTCCAAACGGTTCCAAACGGTTTTGGAATTTTCTGATGGCTGCTCGTTGTATATTTCATGCATATACTGAACGTTAAACCTTAAAAAATCTATCATTTCGCATGCTGCATCAATCTCAGCCTGATAAACGCTTTTGCTTTGGCAAAGCATGGTGGCAGCATTAATCTTAGCACGGTATGGCCCAGCCAATAAATCGGCGGCTTTTAAAAATATGGCAGCCCGTTGTTCCCAAGCCAATTCACTCCATTGTTTTTTTGCAGCCAAGGCAGCA
>CAMDGU010000001.1 GCA_945897885.1 Chitinophaga pinensis | reverse complement strand
GCAGATTAAATTCAATTGCCGAAATGCAACGATTTGAAACTATTTCAATCCTAATTAATTGTTTTATAATTCTAATAATTACCATCAAGGGAAATTACCTTAATTTTAAATTTTCATCCAAAATTATAAATAGCCTAGTTTGGCTTTTTATAATTCTTTTTAGCCTTAATACAATTGGTAATTTAATGGCAAAATCAAATTTTGAAAAACTTGTATTTACCCCATTAACTTTTATTTTGGCTTTACTGAGTTTTAGAATTATTAAAGAAGGACAAAAATCATAAAATAGTATGATTCTTTAATTTTAAGGGTTGAATAAGGAATAGTAATTTCGCGGCCCGTAAGTTTAAGCTTTTTAGATAAAATAAAACACATGGAAATTCACTATAAATCGGCTGATGAAGCCGTGCAAGCAGTAAAATCAGGAAATAGAATATTTGTGCATGGAAGTGCTGCCACGCCTCTTCAACTTTTAAAAGCCTTAATAAACCGAAGGCATGAACTTGAAAATGTAGAAATAGTAAGCATAAGTACCCTGGGCGATGGCATATTTGACGCTCCGGATATTGGAAAGAGTTTTTTTATGAACTCTCTTTTTGTTTCCAACAATACCCGAAAATTGGTAAACAGCGACCACGGTGATTACATCCCTGTTTTTTTGAGTGAAATAAGTCTTTTGTTTGAAAAGAAAATATTACCCCTTGACGTGGCTTTAATTCACGTTTCGCCGCCTGATAAGCATGGATTTTGCTCATTAGGTACTTCGGTAGATATAGCTCGCTCCGCTGTAAAAAACTCAAAATATGTAATAGCTCAGGTTAATAAGCAAATGCCCCGTACACATGGTGATGGAATAATTCACATCAGTGAAATTAATACGGTTGTAGAAGTGGATGAGGCATTGCCTGAAGTAAGCTATAATAAGTTGGTTAATGAAACCTCTCTTACAATAGGCCGCTATTGTGCCGAACTAATTGATGATCGCTCAGCTTTGCAAATGGGAATTGGTGCTATTCCAGATGCGGTGCTTTCGTGCTTAAATAATCACAAAGATTTAGGAATCCATACCGAGATGTTTTCGGACGGGGTAATTCCCCTTGTTGAAAAAGGAATTATAACCAATAAATACAAAAAGAAGCACCGCGGAAAGATAGTTACCGGTTTTGCCATTGGTACCAAAAAGCTTTATGATTTTGTGGACGACAATCCGCAGGTAGTTTTTTTAGAAATTGAATATGTAAATGATACTAAAGTTATTCGCCAAAATAATAAAGTTGTGGCAGTTAACTCAGCCATAGAAATTGACCTTACAGGGCAAGTGTGTTCCGATTCCATAGGAACCTATCAGTTTTCAGGCGTTGGTGGTCAAATGGACTTTATGCGAGGGGCTGCTTTATCGGATGGCGGAAAACCCATTATAGCTATGCCTTCAACCACACATACCGGCGAATCTAAAATAGTACCGCTTCTTAAAAACGGTGCCGGGGTAGTTACCACCCGGGCACATGTTCACTATGTAGTTACCGAGTATGGTGTTGCTTATTTATTTGGAAAAAATTTAAAGCAACGGGCTTTAGCACTTATGAATATAGCCCACCCCATGCATCGAGAATGGCTAGAAAAAGAAATCTATAAACGGTTTGGATAGATATTTAGCTATTATTTCCTTTTTAATGAACTAGCTTTGTTCAAATATTAGTTTTATTTTATGAAACTTCTTTTTCTGATAATTTTTAAATATAATTCTACTGTCCTTTCTGTTTACTTCATGCAGTCCACAATTTTATGCTCCAACTACTGCTATAACACCACTTTTTAGAGAAAAAGGTGAGGCTCAACTTTCAGCACATATTGGTAATGGAAATGAAATAGATCAATGTTTGCAAATTCAAGCGGCATTTGCAGTTGACTCAAATTTAGCAGTTTCAGGAACTTTATATTCTGCGGAAGGTGGTTACAACAAAGATGAACCGCAAGATCAAAATTATGGAAAAGGTTCTCAATTGGAATTGGCAATAGGCTACTTTACCCCTATCACCTCCAAACTTAGTTATGAATTATACGGCGGCTTTGCAATTGGTAAAGTAAGCAACCACTTTTTAAGAACCTATGCAAGTGATAACTTGGGTACTACTTCTTTTCCTTATCAAATAGATAATAATTGCTTTAAACCATTTGTTCAAGGCAATATTGGCTATAGGTCTCATTATTTTGATGCGATAGTCACTATAAGAACGTGTTATCTGCATATTGGCCAAATTAAAGAAACAGCACCTAATTTAGACCCTAGTTATAAAACACAACTAATTGATGATGTAAACAGAATACAAACCAAACCAAATTCCTTTTTGTTAGAACCAGGTTTAACATTGAGAGCCGGCTATGAACCACTAAAACTTCAACTGCATTTGGGCTGGTCTATTAATAGCAATGGTAGTGCATATCCTCAGGAGGAAATTATTTTTTCAGCAGGTTTAGTTGGAATGATAAATTCATCGACTCAAAAAAGAAAATCTCCCAGTTTAAACTTTTAAATGTTCACGAAAAAATATCGTCCACCGATTTTTTAATCACACCACACAGATTCTCTAATGGTAAATCATTTTCATCATCGCCAAACGGATTTTCTATTTCCTCGGCTATAATTTCAATACTAGCCAAAACATAGAAAATAAAAATAACCAGTGGGATAACAAAATAGCCCAAGTTGCTTACATAGGCAAAAGGCATAAACATGGTATAAAAAAACAAAAACTTTTTGATAAAAGCACTGTAGGAAAATGGAATGGGTGTATTTTTAATCCGTTCGCAAGCTCCACATATTTCTGTTAGTTGCTGCCAATCGGCATTTATAATAATGAGTTGCGATTCAGAAATCTTTCCTTCTTTATACAACTTGTTTACCTCTGCCAAAATTAACCCGGCTTGCTTATTAGGATGTTCATGGCTGGTAAGATTTTGCAAATGTACCATTAACGAAACCGAATAATCGGGAATGGATTGTTTAAAAAACGAATGGTTTTGAACAGGTAAAAACGTTTGAAGTTTTATTGCCAAATTTCGAGAGGTATTAATTAATGACCCCCAAAGTTTGCGACCTTCCCACCAGCGTTCATAAGCTGTATTGGTTCTAAAAACCAATAAAAGCGAAATAACAAAACCTAATACCGAATACATGACGGAAAGGTTTGCCATTCGGCCTTTTGGTGATACATGGAAAAAATTAACAAATACCAAATACACTATAAAAGAGTATACCCCTAGTAAAAACATAAGGGGAAAAAGTTGGCGAAAAGTTTCGGCCTTATGAATTTTAAAAATAAACAAAAACCAATGTTTCGGATTGTATGAAATCATTGTGCAATATTAATTATTACTTTCGAACCTAAATTAATATGAAATATACTTTCACGTTTGGTAGAAATTCGCAGTTAATATGGGTTATGATTCTACCCGCATTTATTTTGCTAATTCCTTTACTACTGGCTATAGAATATATTATTCCGCAATTCCCAATTTCTGAATGGACCTCCATAATTTTAACGCTGGGTTATTTGAGTTGCGTTTTGTTTTCAACCCTATACCTTGTTTACTTAATTAGGGGTTCTGTTGAAGTTACCTTAAATAGCAGTTATATCGACTTTCATTTCTTTAAACGAAATTTGTTTCATACGAAAGATTTTGCACTTCATTTTAAAGATTTACTATCGGTAAGTGAAGATAATGACAAGGGGTATAATTTTCTTTATTTCAACGCAAAAAATTCAGTCTATCCCAGTTTTCATTTAATGGAAAAAGAAAACAATCCGGATTTTAAAAGCTTTAAAAACCAATTATATGCCGGCATTGATAGCCAAGCAGAAAATGAGTTGTAAAACCTTGAATATTTAATTAACATTAGAATTAAATCCCCTTATCACTGAATTTTAAAGTTGCATGTTTATCAATTCTTTATAAAGTTTGTGTTTATTTTCAAAAACAATATATCTTTCAAAAATTGCTGAAATGATTCGTAATTTCCTTCTTTCATTATTTGCTATTGGCTTTTTTTTCTGCCTTAATGGATGTTTAGTTTCTAAATCTCCTAAAGAAATAGTTTTTTCTGATTCCGTTGATTTGAATAAAAAATTTGGAATGCCAATCAATCAATTCGACTTAATAGTGCCAGCTAGTTACAGTCATAACTTTCAGTTAAAACTTTTTTTGGCAAAATACGACACTGCATTTATTATTTCGCCTTATTACAATATTGATTCGTGTTTTAAAAATGCCTCTAACAACCTAGTGGCTAATCAAAAATATAGTGTGAGTTTTTATCCAATCTTACAAACTGTAACTTCTGAAGAATGTATTGCATTTTTAAATAGTCAAAATTCTGTTTTTGTAAATGTGCAAGGACTTACATTGGCTTGGGAATTGGGCAATAAAAAATTCCCAACAGATAAATGGATTTTATCATTCGATGAAGCTAAGAACCTTTTAAAAGACCCAAACCTTAAATACGATTATCACTACATTCCAATTATGGGATTCAAACACATCGATGACATGAACTTAGAAAAAGGATTATGGCAATTAGGCTATTATTCTTTTGTAACCCACTGGAAACCATATTTTGCTTATTTAATAAGTTTTAAATTAAAACCTGAAACAACAATAAATATAGAATAAAAAAAGCACCTACCTTTTGAGATAGATGCTTTATCAAATGAGTTTTTCAATTCCTATCTCTGAATCAATAATTTTTCTTGTTTAATTATTAAAGAATCTACCTCTACTTTAACCATATATATCCCATTTTCTAAGCCTGAAATATTTATCTTATTTTCTAAATCGTCAAAGGTGTTTTTGATTACAACCTTACCATTTATATCAGTTATAGTTACCACATGACCCATTGATTTAGCAAAGGGAACTTCTATTTTAGTAAATATTGCATCCTTTGTTGCTGGATTAGGATAAATTATTGCCACAATATTATCTGAAGAAAAGACAGGTACTCCATTAATATTCCTTGGAGCGATGTTACCCCCACCAATTAACTCACCCTCAAGATAATCAACTAAAACATATGCGGAATATCCCCCATTTTCATCTTGCAAGCTGCAAAATAAGGAATCATTTTCATACACTAATGGATAAACTTTTATAAGAAGTTGATTATTACCACTCAAATATGAAATATTATATCCCCAACCATCTTCTACCCAGCTGGCTGGTAAGGCAAAAGTTGTTGCAATTACTGATTCATCAAGGTCTGAATTTAAATATGCTTTAAAAATAATATCATCTTCATCACTATTTTCATCAATTGCAACTGTAATATCCTCATTCTTAAATATTGCTCCAACTTCTTGAGCATCTTCATCGGATGCTCCTCCTGCGTTTGGAGGTATGCCCCATGTCCAACTTTGACATGTCATTGCGCGAGTTGATCCGTTACTTGTTACACAGTAATAAGTTTTAAGACAAGGGTCTCCAACGGATTCAATCCATTCTTCACATTGACCACAATCAATGTGACATGTGCGTTTGGCAAAATGAGTTGGTTTTGGTCGAGAATACGCAAATTGAAATGCCCAAAACAAGAGAACTAGAATTAATTTGATTGTTTTCATATTTTTCTTTTTAGGGTTAAACTCCTTCAAATGTCTTAAAAAAAATCACTTTCCAAATCCCCAATGTGTTTTTTTTGTCATGATTAATCATAATTGTTTCCAACTAAGAAGTTTTAAATTTCAGAATCAATTGTTTCACTCACCAAATTATTTAATTTTCAAATCGTATTTTTGCCAAAATTTAAAATCAATAACTAAATGGCAACTACAGCAGATATTTCAGTAGGAATGTTTATCCGATACAATAATGAATTGTGTCAGGTTACAGAATGGCAGCACCGCACACCGGGAAATTTAAGAGCTTTTTACCAATGTAAAATGCGTAACGTTAAAAACGGAAAAAACTTAGAGAACCGTTTTCGAAGTGGTGAAGAAATAGAAACAGTAAGAGTAGATGTAAAAGAAATGCAGTATTTATACAAAGAAGCTGATGCTTTGGTTTGTATGGATAATGAAACCTATGATCAGGTTAATATTCCTGAATTTATGTTTGGAAATGCTGCCCGTTTTATGAAAGAAGGAATGACTGTAATGGTTCAGTTTGAAGGTGATTTGCCAATAGGTGGTCAGGCTCCATTGAACGTAGAACTGGAAATAACCTATACCGAACCCGGAATAAAAGGCGATACAGCCACCAATACAGGAAAACCTGCAACTCTTGAAACAGGTGCAGAAATTCGTGTTCCGTTATTTTGCGAAATAGGGGAAATGATACGAGTGAATACTGCCAACGGTGAATACGTGGAAAGAGTAAAGAAATAAATTTATATTTTTATGAGCTGCTTCTTTCTTCAGCATTACAAGTTGCTGGGGTTTGTCATTCCGACTAAGGAGAAATCTCTAAGATACATTTCAAAAAAAATTAATGAGTTCATATCTAGAAACTGAAAACAACTTTCTTGGGATTACTGAAGAGATATTATATAGTTATAATTCTTCAAGTGTGGTTATTCAGTCAGCACCTTACGAATATACCTCTTCCTATTTAGCCGGGTCTGATAAAGGACCTGAAGCCATTATTGAAGCTTCTCATTTTGTGGAGTTTTATGATGAAGAACTTGGGCAGGAAACCTATAAAAAAATAGGAATTTCTACCCTTGAACCATTAAATTTTGAAAATAGTGTTGACGAAGCTGCTGTAAGGCTTATAGAAAACGCTACGACTGAAAATTTAAACAATAATAAATTTGTTGTTAGCCTAGGTGCCGAGCATACTGTTACATTAGGTTTTTTCAAAGCTCATTTGGCTAAACATCCCGGAATTGGTATTTTACAAATAGATGCCCATTCAGATTTGCGCCAAAGTTATAACGACAATCCCTATAGCCACGCTTCGGTGTTGGCTCGTATTCATGATTTGGGTGTAAATTTATATCAAGTAGGGATAAGAGCACAATGCAAAGAAGAAGCTGAATTGATAAAAAGCTCTCCTTTAATAAATACTTGGTATGCTCATCAAATAGCAGCCAATGCAAATTGGCAGGATGAAGTAGTAGCTGCCTTGCCTGAGAAAATATACTTAACAATTGATGCCGATGGATTTGACCCTTCTGTGATGCCAGCAGTTGGAACGGCTGAGCCCGGCGGACTTGGTTGGTTTGAAACCCTTCAATTTTTAAAGAAAGTTTGTACCCAAAAAGAAGTGGTAGGTTTTGATATTGTGGAATGTGCACCAAAGGAAGGTGAAATTTTAACTCAATTCAGTTTAGCCAAATTGCTTTACAAAATATTAGGTTACTGTACCTTAAATCCAAAATTTGCAACCAAATATTGCCTTCAAAAATAATGCGTGTATATTTAGATAATGCAGCTACCACACCTTTAGACCCTGAAGTGGTTTCTGCCATGACGGATGTTTTATCCAATTGTTTTGGGAATCCAAGTGCACAGCATGCCATTGGACGAAATGCCAAAGGAGTGATGGAAATGGCACGTCGAAAAATTGCAGAACTTATAAACGCCAAACCTTCAGAAATACTGTTTACCTCCGGAGGAACTGAAGCCGATAATATTGTTATTCGCTCTGCAGTAAATGATTTAGGAATTAAACATATTATTACCTCTCCTATTGAGCATCATGCTGTTTTAAGTACTGTAGAAGAAATGCATCATAAAGGAGTAGCCGAAATGCATTTGGTAAGTATTAATGATAAAGGAGAAATTGATTTAGCTCATTTGGAACAATTAACTTCACAATATCCAGGAAGTCTTATTTCCTTAATGCATGCTAATAATGAAATAGGAACCTTATTAGATTTAAAGAAGGTATCAGCAATTGCAAAAAAATATAATTGTCTTTTTCACTCTGACACGGTGCAAACTATAGGGCATTACAAAATTGACGTTGAAGAATTGGGATTAGATTTTTTAGTATGTTCTGCTCATAAATTTAATGGCCCAAAAGGCTCAGGATTTTTGTTTGTAAAAAACACACACAAGTTAAGACCAATAATTACGGGTGGTGGCCAAGAAAAAAATATGCGAGCCGGCACTGAAAATCTTCATGGAATTGTAGGGTTGGCAAAAGCTTTAGAAATATCTCACAGTATAATGCCTGAAAAACAGCAGAAACTTCAGGCTTTAAAATCGTTAATGCGAACCCTTATAGCAGCTGAAATACCCGGAGTTGGTTTTAACGGTGTGCAAGAAGATGATAAAAGTTTGTATACTGTTTTAAACGTTAGTCTTCCTCCAAATCCAGCCGGAGATATGTTGCTTTTTAAATTAGATATTGAAGGGGTTTGTGCTAGTGGAGGCTCTGCCTGCAGCAGCGGTGCCAGTAAAGGAAGCCATGTTTTAGCAGCTATTCACCATCCTGATGAAAGAACCGGTGTACGCTTTTCCTTTGGGAAATTTACAACAGAAGAGGATATTCGCTTTGCAGTTGAAAAACTTAGAAAAGTGGTAACGGAATAACTTTAATTAAGTCTAATGGGTTTTAATCTACCTGCAAAAACCTCTACTTCACAAATAAAATTGATTACTTCACATTTTCTTAGGATAGGCTAACAGGGTTTAGTTAAATTCGTTTTAACCTTTTTCGAAAGAAATAAAACACGGATAAACTAACTAAACCTCATGATATTAAAATGCCTGCGATTTGCAGGCATTTTTTTTAAATAAGCTTTTTTTGCTCTTCTAGTATCTTTTTAAAAAATCACTATAAGCAATCTTAATTCCTTCTTCCAATTCAGTTTTATATTTCCAACCCAAAGAGTTTAAAAAAGATACATCCATTAATTTACGGGGTGTTCCATCAGGTTTGGTGGTATCAAAAACTAATTTACCATTATACCCAATTATTCCCTGAATTAGTATTGCCAAATCTTTAATACTCAAATCATGACCGGTTCCTATGTTTACAAACTTTTCGCTGTCATATTCCAGCATAAGTTTTAAGGCAGCCTCTGCCAAATCATCTGCAAATAAAAATTCACGTAATGGTGAACCTGTCCCCCAAATTACAACTTCAGGTGTATTATGTATTTTAGCCTCATGAAACTTGCGGATTAACGCAGGCAATACGTGACTGTTTTGAGCATCATAATTATCATTAATCCCATATAAATTGGTAGGCATTACCGATATAAAGTTGCATCCATATTGGCTCCTATATGCTTCACACATTTTTATACCTGCTATTTTAGCTATAGCATAGGGCTCATTGGTTGGTTCCAACAAGCCTGTTAATAGATATTCTTCTTTAAGTGGTTGAGGAGCTAACTTAGGATAAATACAAGATGATCCAAAAAACATAAGCTTTTTGGCACCATGCAAATAAGCATTATGAATGATATTGTTTTGTATTTGAAGATTTTCATACAAAAACTGCGCACGATAGGTATTATTAGCTACTATACCTCCTACTTTGGCGGCGGCCAAAAAAACGTATTCCGGCTGCTCTGCATCAAAAAAATCGGCTACTGCATTAGCATTTCTTAGGTCAAGCTCGGCTGAAGTTTGATAAACTAGATTGGTAAATCCTTGCTTTTCCAGAGCCCGCTTAACTGCTGAACCTACCATACCGCGGTGGCCTGCTATATATATTTTGCTGTTTGTATTCATTTTTGGTTATTCTTCATTTTGTCATGCTGAGGCACAAAGCATCTCAATCAGATTCCTCCTTCGTCGGAATGACACAGCATTACTCAAAATAATTAAACACTCTAAATCCTCCGTCTTGCAGGTACTTCTCCTTCTTCATAAGTTTCAAATCCCCTTTCATCATATCGTTTACTAATGAATTTAAATCATACTTTGGTTCCCATCCTAATTGGGTTTTCGCTTTGGTTGGGTCACCAATTAACAAATCAACTTCGGTAGGGCGGAAATACAATGGATCTACAAAAATCACTTCTTTGCCTTCTTTTAAGTTATCATTTTTGATATCTAAAAATTCCATTCGGGCTTTGTCAATGGTTGTAATAAAACCTATTTCTTTTACCCCAATTCCCTTAAATTCAATACCTATACCCAAATCAGCAAAACTCATTCTCACAAATTCTCTCACCTCGGTGGTAATTCCGGTGGCTATCACATAATCTTCAGCTGTTGGTTGCTGAAGCATTAAATACATGGCTTCTATATAATCCTTAGCATGTCCCCAATCGCGCTTGGCATCCAGGTTTCCGAGGAATAATTTATCCTGTAAACCAATCGCTATGCGGCTGGCGGCTCTGGTTATCTTTCTGGTAACAAATGTTTCACCTCTTATGGGCGATTCATGGTTAAATAATATTCCGTTGCAAGCATACATATTATATGCTTCTCGATAATTTACGGTAATCCAGTAACCATACATTTTGGCCACGGCATAAGGCGAACGAGGATAAAACGGGGTTGTTTCGCTTTGAGGTACTTGTTGCACCAAACCATACAATTCAGAAGTGGATGCCTGATAAAAACGCGTTTTTTCTGTTAATCCACAAATGCGAATAGCCTCCAAAATTCGTAAGGTTCCTATTCCATCAGCATTGGCAGTGTATTCAGGCGTTTCAAAACTTACCTTTACGTGGCTCATGGCCGCCAGGTTATAAATTTCATCCGGCTGTACTTCCTGAATAATACGGATAAGATTAGTGCTATCCGTTAAATCTCCATAATGAAGTTTTAATTTAAGATTCCTCTCATGCGGATCTTGGTATAAATGGTCAATCCTGTCAGTATTAAATAAAGAACTGCGGCGTTTTATACCGTGAACTTCATAGCCTTTGTTTAATAAAAACTCAGCCAAATAAGCTCCGTCTTGTCCTGTAATTCCTGTTATAAGTGCTCGCTTTTGCAATGGTTTTAAATTTTTAAATAAGCTGCAAATTTAAAATTTGTTATGATAAGGTAAAAGCTATTAATTCGTTGCCATGAAAAACATCTTTCTAGGATTATTAGTATCCACTGTTTTGCTCGGATCCGTTAACTCAAGTTACGGTTCTGTTTGGGCAGAAAATCCTGCCTCAAAAGAGGAAACAGAGCGGTTTAAAAAAAGTACGGTGTATTTTGTAATACCCAATTATTTAATCAATGATCAAGAAGAAGAATTTGAAGCAGCCATAAAAAAAGGGTGGACCTATAACCAAATTGAAATAATAAATGAAAAGGATTTCAATAAATATAGTAATGAAAAGTATGCTGCATTTTTCACTTTGAGCTACACCCTTTGGAATGGAAGTTTTAGTAGCTTATATTTTGAACTTTGGCAAAAGAGAATTGAAAAGGTTAAAATGCTTGGTGAAAAACTTGTATTTGGGAATTTAAACTTAGATATAACTTGTCAATTTAGGGCAAAATTATATAACTCAAGGGGTAAAGAAATTGACAAACTCCTAAACGGGAAAGTCCCTGTTACCAATTTCAAACCTGCTATTTTAGTTGCTTACTTACAACATATGAGCTTTTGTTTAAACAGAACAGATAAAAAAATACTTAAGGATATAGAAAATGAGGAATTAACAAAATTAACCGAAGACACACTTTATATAACCGCTAATTTATTACAAATATTTAGTCCATATAAAGATTGCGCAGAGGAAGATATTGAAGAAAAAGTAATGAAACTATATCCCTACCCTTACAAGCTAATAAGTATGGATGAATTGGAGTCCAAATTATCTTCAAATCCTAATTTTTTCTACACATTATATTTTTATAATGATACTCACTTCATTATAATGAAGAAAGATAAATTTGTTTATAGAAGTTGGGACTATAGTACCATGCCAAATGATACCAAAAAAATGATAAAGCGATTGGTTAAAATTATTAATAAAAAGGTAAAGGACTGATAATTTAGTTAATTGAATGACCTGCTAAAAATCTTCTCATCCCATGAAAGCAAAAGACAAACTTTTGTTTTCAATTTGGTATTTAAACAGCTTTTAGGTGTTGGGTATGAACTAGTTTCTGAAACTGAAAATGCTCATATTATTTATTCCAAAAGCTTTAAAAATTCAACTTCAATAAATATTCCAGTTTGCAGTGATTTACTAAATTCCAAAGGTTTTGAACCAATGGATATTCCTTTTAAAAATTCGGGAGTTGATACCCTTTTATTCCCTTCCGAAAAACTTACTCCTAACCAATGGGATTTTGATGTATTTGCAGCAATTTTTTATTTGGTAAGCCGCTATGAGGAATACAAAGGATTTGAGCCGGATGCCCATCATCGGTTTCCACCCGAAGCCAGTATTTTGTGCAAAACCCAAAGCTTTGAATTTCCATTGGTAAATAACTGGGTGCAAAATTTAAAGCATCAGTTGGTTTTAAAATTTCCTGATTTGAAATTTAATGAACCAAGTTTCAAATTCATTTCTACCATTGATGTTGACAGCACATTTCAGTATAAGGAAAAGGGATTTTTTTGGTCATTATCCGGTTTTTTAAAGGATTTTTTTAAAGGAAATTATGGAGAAGTAAAAAACCGTTTTCTCACTCTTTGTAACCTTAAAAAGGATGCCTTTGATGTGTTTGAAGAACTTGAGAAACATCATACGGATATAGAAGTAATTTATTTTTGGCTACTGGGTGATTATGCAAAATTTGATAAAAATATTAACTGGAAAAATGCAAGGCAACAAGCGGTTATAAGACAATTAGCCCAAACTCATAAAATAGGAATCCACCCTTCCTACCAATCAAATACCGAGCCGGTAGTACTAAAGCAAGAAATAAGCAGGCTTGCAACGGTAACAGGAAATAAACCAGCTATTAGCCGCCAGCATTTCCTTATTCATCACTATCCCAAAACCTATCAAAACCTAATACAACAGGGTATAAAGCAAGATTACACATTGGGCTACACCAGCCAATATGGTTTTAGAGCCGGCATTGCTTCTCCTTTTTATTTTTACGATTTGGAAAAGGATCTAGAAACAACATTATTACTTTACCCATTTTGCAGTATGGATATTACGCCTTTGCATTATTTTAAATTAACACCAGAGCAGGCCATTGAAAAAAATAGAGAATTATTAAAAAAAGTAAAGGATGTAAATGGTACATTTATAAGCCTTTGGCACAATGAATCCCTATCAGGAGCCCTGAGATGGCAAGGTGGCTGGCCAACAGTATATGAGCAATTAATATGTGATGCTTTGAACCTTTGAATAACTTTACTTTTAGTTATCTGTTTTAATAAATCTTGAGTAATAAATTTTCCCGTTACTCTGAACCTTAAGAATATAATTTCCAGATTTCAATTGCTCAATATTTATCAGATTATTTGCAAGTTTTCCTTTGCTTAATATTCGTCCATCCAATGAAAAAATTTGAAACAACCCTCCTTCAATATCCTTGATAATATCAATATTTAAAATATTTACGGCCGGATTGGGAGAAACTGAAATATTTAAATTATCTATTCTTTTAATAAAATTGGTTTTGTTAAAATCAAGAGTGAGTTTTTGGCCAATAGCGGGTAAATTAGCAAAAGCTGTATCAGATAAAGTATCTATAGTAGGTGCGGTTGGGTCTCCATAAATAAACCAAGTGGTATATCCAGAGGCTGTGTCGACGTAGGTAATGGAAGGGCGTAAACTCCCAAATCCTTCAAAACATAAGTCGGGGCGAACAATGCTAAAATCGCCGTATATAAAATTAACTTTATTGGCTGAATCAATTGAAATTTTTATACTTCCTGCACTTGGCAATGCACCCAAACCATCTAATTCATTATAAAAACCAAAGTTTAACCACTCCACTTCATTTCCAGTTGGTGAAACTGTAATTTGAGAAATATTGGGATAATTAACTGTATCTTCATATCCCTTATCAATTAAATCCCATCCTGTGGCATCCAAAATTATAAAGGCCTTGCGATTGGTAGTGGAAGTTAAAAAAACAGAGCCATCAGAAACATACATCGAATCCCAAATAGATTCAAAAGCTTTTACTGACTTTGGTAATTTTAAAACCACTGGATAATCTTCATCTAATGGGTCATCCCAGGCATATTGATAATAAATAGGAGTGCCTGCCATTAGAGTATCAAAAATGCCGGCAGCAGATGAAACCTTTATTTGCGCTTGACTCACAAAATGAAATACAAACAAAAGAATTAGAGATGTAAAAAATTTATTCATATAAAATTTATTTTTAAAATTGGACGACAAACTTAACAAAATCATAACCGGTTTAAAATAAAATTATATACGATAACCAAATTAGCTATACCGTAAAATAGATAATTTTTTTAGTGTCAAAAAACTCTTCTTTAAAATAAGTATCCAAAGGAACTTCCTGAATTTTAATACTCTTTCTCAACATTTCCTTAAACTCATTTTTTTCGTCGGTAAGATTCCCGCCTTTTAACAAGATATAACCATTTGGCTTATCGTTGTATTTATCCTTGGTCAATCGGTTTTTTGACCAACGGTACAAATCTGAAATTGGGGCAACAGCCCTTGATACAACAAAATCAACATCAATATCCAATGATTCGGCTCTGGCATTTATCCCCACTACATTTTTTAATTCAAGTTGAGAAGACAATTCGTTTACTACATTAATTTTTTTTCCTATGGAATCAACCAAATAAAATTTGCAGTCGGGAAACATTATGGCCAATGGAAGTCCGGGAAACCCCCCACCGGTGCCGATATCTAAAATACGTGTTTGAGATTTAAAATTTATATACTTTGCAATGGCTAAAGAATGCAATATATGGCGTTTCTCCAAATTTTCAACATCCTTGCGGCTGATCATATTTACTTGCAAATTGAATTCTGGAAATAATTTGGCCAAGAGCGAAAATTGGCTAATTTGCTCGTTAGTTAAATTTGGGAAGTATTTTTTAAGTAATTTCAAGACAGGGCAAAATTAAATGAATTTTAAAATTATAAACCGAATGAATTGTTAAACCTTAAATTTGCGGCTTTATAAAAAAAAAATAATGGCACTAGACCAAATTGATGTAGAAGAGAATGAAAAAAACATGTCGTTTTTTGATCACATCAGTGAATTGCGCAGTCATATAGTTAGATCTTTAATTGCAGTAATTATAGGGGCGATATTAGCCTTCGTTTTTAATGATTTTGTAATGAACATATTAATCTTTGGACCTAGGTCAAAAGATTTTTTTACTTACAAATTACTTCGGACTATCCATATTGATATGAATCCTGACCTATTTAAGTTTACCATAATTAATACAGATGTTACCGGTCAATTTATTATGGGTTTAATGATTGCCTTTGTGGTTGGATTAATTGCTGCATTTCCATACATTATTTTTGAATTTTGGCGTTTTTTCAAACCTGCTTTAAAACCATCAGAGCAAAAGAAAACAAGTGGAATAATTCTTATAAGCTCAGGTTTGTTTGCCACTGGGGTATTGTTCGGCTATTTCTTATTGGCCCCGGTTTCTTTGTTCTTTATGGCCAGTTATTCCATCTCCGACCAAATAAGTAATACCTGGACCATCCAGAGTTATATTTCGTTTATGTCAATGCTTACTGTGGCTACAGGATTAATTTTTGAATTACCATTGGTTATGTATTTTATGGCCAAGTTAGGACTTATAACCTCTGCCTTCTTAAAAAAATACAGACGCTATGCCATTTTAGCTATAATTGTAATTGCTGCCATTGTTACTCCTCCTGATGTTGGAAGCCAAATATTGGTAAGTATTCCACTTCTTTTATTATTTGAGGTTGGTGTTATTATTACAAAAAGGGTGGAAAAAAATGCCAAAAGAGAATCTTAAAAAACTTTATTCAAAAAATCTAAATACAATATGGAAACAAAAACACGAATAGCCTTTGGCTGTGATCACGCAGGATTTGAACTTAAACAAAAACTTATGGCTGCAATTTCTGATCGTTTTGAAACAAAAGATTTTGGCTGCTTTTCTGATAATTCAGTAGATTACCCTGATTTTGTGCACCCCTTAGCTATGTCGGTTGCAAACGGGCAATATGAGTTTGGAATATTAATTTGTGGTAGTGGAAATGGCGTTTGTATGACTGCTAATAAGCACCAACAGATTCGTGCAGCACTTTGCTGGACAAAGGAATTGGGTGAATTAGCCCGATTACACAATGATGCAAATGTTCTTTGTTTACCTTCACGATTTATATCAGAAGCTACTGCTAAAGAAATATTAGACATATTTTTAACCACCGCTTTTGAAGGGGGAAGACACAAGAACCGAGTTAAGAAAATTGCATTAATGTAATTACAAAGGCAAAATTGCCGTTTCGGTTTCTCCTATCCTATTTATATCATACTCAACCTGACCCACATCGTTTACGTTATAATTTAGTTTAAACTTTTTACCCCACTCCATCTCATAGTATTTATATGAAAATATGGTATTCGTATTTTGAGCATAGGTTTCGTCATACCCTTGAATATGGATTAAAAACTCAGCATCCAATTTTTCAATCTCTGATTGCGAAAGGTTATACATAGGGCTGTTTTCATTAATATGATGAACAATGGTCCATGGCATTGGAAAAAACACCACCGAAGATGTTTCGATATCAAGGTTAAAATATTTTCTGATTGAACTATCCCCTGCTTCAGTTTTCATAGCAAGGATAATTCCAACATTCATGTTAATTAAGGTATTGGGACGTGCATTTACAATGCGAAACATAAATGCTTTTCCATCCTTGTAAGTTGCTATTACGGCATTTTCGCTAAACTTAATAAAGGCAGTTGGCTTAGAAAAACGTCCATATACAATACCTGTGGCAAATGCAAAAAACAGAAGGCCAAACAAAGCTTCCATACCGCTTATCAATCCCGAAATATAATCATGAGGATAAATGGCTCCAAAACCTACAGTAGTAAAAGCCTGCATGCTGAAAAGAAAACCAGTTAAAAATGAGTTTTCAAAATGCTGACCACCCAGTTTTTCAATGCCAATTGACGTGTAAACGAAAGCAAAAAGCACATTAGCTAAAATATAGGTTGATACAATTATAAAAGTAAGTCTTAATCCACTAATGGTAATTAAGTAATGGTAAAGATGGCGTTTCATCCCCGTTCGTTTTGAGTTGAACGACCCATCTTTATTTACCATACGGCTTTTGTTCTGGTAAAATTTTTCACCCAATCCCGGGTCACTTAGCTGTTTTATCATAAGTTTATTTTGGCTTTTACTATTCTGGCTTTTTCATGAAAATCGTCTAAAATTTTTATTTCACTAAAATTTTCCCCTTCTAACATCTGCTGCACTTCCAATGCAAAGTTTTCATGAATTTCAAAAAATAATAAACCATCCGTTTTTAATAATTGTTTGGCATGATTGGCAATAGCCTTATAAAATAACAAAGGTTCATTCTCACAAAATAAGGCCAAATGAGGTTCAAAATTTAAAACATTCTCATTTAATGTATCCTTTTCAGCAATTGGTATATATGGTGGATTGCTAACAATAATATCAAATTTTACTTTAAAAATATCTGCAAAGTCTCTCTTTAACACATCCCTATTAATAAAGGAAACCGAGGTTTCACCCAATATTTGAACGGCATTATTAGTAGCAGTATCCAAAGCATCTTCCGAAATATCAATAGCTACCAAATTGCACATAGGTTTTTTCTTTTTTATGCTAATAGCTATGCATCCACTTCCGGTACCTATATCCATTACATTTACTGGCCCTTCTGAAATTGCATTACAAACCTCTTCAACCAATTCTTCCGTTTCTGGCCGTGGAATTAATACCGATGGATTAACAGTAAAAATGCTGTCGCAAAACCAAGCTTTCCCCGATATATATTGGATTGGTTCATAATTTTTTAGCCTTAGTATAACCTCCTTAATTTTAAAAACTTTTTCATCGTCTATCGCATCCTCAGGATTGGTAATAAAAACAATTGGGTCCATTTTTAGAAAAAAATCCAAACAGTGTTTCCAAATGGCGGCCAATTCATTTTTGGAATAAAACGAATCAAGTTCATCAAAAAATAAAGAGTGGATTTGTTTGGTAGTCATTGATTGCCGCAAATTAAGGATTAATGTTGCTTATTTTTGCCAATTGATGAACGATATTTTATATATGCAACGCTGCCTTCAATTAGCCGCAAGGGCCAAAGGAATAGTATTTCCCAACCCTATGGTTGGGGCAGTTGTAGTATATGATAATAAAATTATAGGCGAAGGCTACCATCAACAATACGGTGGACCTCATGCCGAAGTAAATGCCATAAATTCAGTAAAAAATAAAGAGTTACTCAAAGAATCTACTATTTATGTTAATCTGGAACCCTGCTGCCATTGGGGTAAAACACCACCATGCAACCAATTAATTATTGACTCAGGGATTAAAAAAGTGATTGTAGGAAATGTTGACCCAAATCCAGTGGTGGCCGGAAAAGGTTTAAAATTATTGGAAGAAGCAGGAATCACAGTTGTTTCAGGAATATTAGAACAGGAGTGTTTAAATTTAAACCTTTCATTTATTAAACAATTTAAACATTCAAATAAAACCTTAAAATTTATCCTCAAATGGGCCCAAAGTGCGGATGGTTTTATGGGTAAAGAATTTTATAATTCGGCCGAAGAACGAGAATTATCAAATGATTTGGTAAAGCGTTTTGTTCACAAACTGAGAAGTGAAACTCAAGCCATTATGATTGGAACAAATACAGCACTTACTGACAACCCTTTATTAGACAATCGCTTTTGGTATGGCCAAGCTCCAATTGCTGTGCTAATTGATAAAAATTTAAAAATCCCATTAACCCATAATCTTTTTAAACCTGACAGAAAGGTTGTTCTTTTTAATACGATAAAAGACGAAACCTTTGGTTATATTACATACATTAAAATAAACTTTGATACCGCTCAATTTTTTTGGAACATGATTGCTGCTAAACTAAATGAATTGGGAATTCACTCAGTATTATTAGAGGGTGGAAGCAAGACCATTCAGTCATTTATTGATTCGGGATTGCCATGTGATATCATTCGAATTTCGACGCTTAATATATGGGAAAACGGCATTAAGGCTCCTATCATAAATCTAAATCCAACCCATAAATTTAATTTGGAGGATAATTTATTAGAACTATTTACCATCTGATGCTTTTCGACAGAGACTATAAATCAATATACGAACCTACAGAAGCAGTATATACCGATAAAGGAAGCCGCTTTTTGGCATTTGCATTTCCTGTAAATAATGAATTGGGGGTAAAACAACACTTATCTAACCTAAAGACCGAATATCCTGATGCCACCCATCATTGCTACGTTTGGATAATGAATCCTGACAAATCGGCTCAACGAATAAATGACGATGGCGAACCGGCCAACACAGCAGCCCGGCCAATTTTAAAACAAATAAATGCGCTTAACCTTACCAATGTTTTGGTAGTAGTGGTTAGGTATTTTGGTGGTAAAAAACTGGGGATAGAGGGATTGATAAAAGCTTATGGGATGGCAGCCAAACTGGTATTGGAAAAATGCGAAACTGTTACAAAAACCTTGCTCGATTATTTTAAAATTGAAACCGATTTTGAAAGTGAACACCAAATTTATAACATTGCACGTAAATTGTCAGCAACCATAGTTGATACCGTTCATATGCAAACTGTGGTTGTCACTTTGTCAATTAATGGTGCAAAAACCGAGTTATTAATAAATGAGTGTAATAATTTGGATAACTTTGAATATACATTTTTAAGAACTGAATGAAATATATTAATACCCTTGGCTTTCTAATACTTTCTATGATGGTATATTCTCAAACAAGTTTGTTTAAAAAGCATGCTGTGTTTTATATGCCTACTGAGCCAAAATTCCTTACAATAAAGAATTTTCAAAAATTCATTTCGACTGAAAATACTAATTTATTTTTAGAATCAAACTATTTAAATAACAGATTTAGTGGACAAAAACTAGAGCTGGAAAGTATTAAAAAATCACCTTTAGGATTTCATCATAGATATAAGCATATTTATAAAGGGTTACCGGTTTTTCAATCCTTTGTGCAAGCAAATTATGATAATTTGGGGAATTTAGTTTTAGTAATGGATAATCTTGCCCAGTTTGATGATTTGGACATTCCAGAAATACCGAATACAAAAGGAAAATTTTGGATGAACACTAATTATGGCTTAACTCCAGCTTACCGCATGGAAATATGGGATAGTTCAAAAAATCAATCAGCACAATTTTATTTCAATAATGAAGATAAACTTTTATTTGTAAATGATCCACGTTTGTATTTTAATGGCCCCGATAGTATGGTTTCGGCAATGGTGTATTTGCCAAATCCAATAGTAGCAGCAAATGCCACATATGGCGACAAAGGTTTTGTTGATGATGGCGACAAAAACACAACCGAACTTACTGATGCCAGGATAAAAGTGAGGGTTCCTTTGATGTTTAATAATGGAAAATTCATATTGAGTAACGGACTAATAACTCTTAAAAACCTCCACGACCCTCTTGGTAATCCTATAGAACCAACCGATACCTTTTTAAATTTCACCCGCGACCAATCAGGCTTTGAAGATATCAATGTTTTTTACCATCTCAATAATTATAGCCAGTATTTGCGGACTATTGGATTCGAAAGTTTATTAGATTCACTGTATATTGATGCTCATGGTTCTAATGGAGATGATAACAGTTTTTTTGATCCCCAAAAATATCCCTACGAAATAGAATACGGAACTGGAGGTGTAGATGATGGAGAAGATGGACAAGTTATAATTCACGAGTTTGGCCATTCCTTATCTATTGTTGCATCACCTACCACCGTTCAAGGAACTCAAAGACTAGCAATGGAAGAAGGTCAGGCTGATTATGTATGTATGAGTTATTCAGGGGCATTAAGCATAAATAGAAGAAACGATGTTTTTAGTTGGGATGGCCATAACCAATTTTGGAATGGTTTTAAAACAAATACAAAAGGTTTGTATAAAAATTTATCAGGAATAAAGGATATAGATCGTGAACTTTGGTCAACAGCCCTAATGTGTATTAATGATAAATTCAGAAGAACTAAAAGTGATAGCCTTATTTTAACTTCTTTCTTTTTGCAAGCTTCGCAAGGCACTATGCCACAAATGGCAAGAGTTATACTAAAGATAGATAGTATATTATTTCAAGGAAAAGACGTTGCTAACATTTGGCAATGTTTTACTGATAGAGGTATATTGGATACTGTTCCCTGGAGTCTTGTAAAAATTGACCATGTAAACTATACTAATGGGGTTAAAATTTTAAACACTTCTAACTTTGCCATTGGTGCGGAACCGGCAGTAATCAAATTAGCATATCCGATCTTATGGAAACAAATTGAAATTTATAACAGTAAAGGCCAAATAATAAAAACGTTAGATTCTAATACAGAAATTATATTGTTCCCAGAATTATTTCAAAAGGGGGTTTATTACATTAGACTCAACTCCTTTGATGGCAAATATTCAATAAACACTAAACTTTTAAGATTTTATTAGTAAACTTTTTAAACTAAACGGCAGCTACCATTTTGGAAATATGAATTGGTTTGGTAGTTTTGAAAACATTTACTGATTTGGTTTCCATTAATGCTTTTTGCTGAAGTTGAAAATTAAAATCCTTTACCAACGCAGGTAAACGATATAAATCAACCATCCACCAAACAAATGCTCCACCAACAGTTAGCCAAAACAAAAACTGCAATTGCCAACGCCCCAAAAATGCGTAATGAGTAGACGGTAAAAACAGTAAACACGTATAGGCCAAAAATAAAGACCTGTTGCTTTTTAAATAAACTTCTTGAAACTTTAACTGATATTCAGGACACATTTTACCTAACTCATAAAGAGTTTTAGAATGCAGTTTAATTGTAAAATCCGCATCTAATATTACGTTATGATTTTTTAATGTGACCAAAATTTTGATTAAATGGCCACAATTGTAATCAATGTGGACAAAATATGCAAATCTTTTTTCACCAAATAAGAAAAAAAGAAGTTAAGATATACTGAAAAAAATTAAGCTTCCTTTTTCTTCATCTTATTTACGGCCTTAATCATAATAAAAATACAAAAGGCTACAATAATAAAATTAAGGGTTGCTTGCAGGAACGAACCATATCCAATAACAGGAGCTCCAGCTTCTTTGGCGGCTGCTAAAGTTTTATATGCAGTCCCATCTAATGAAATGTTTAAATCAATGAAATTTACACCACCCATTAATTTACCTATTGGCGGCATCAAAATATCATTTACCAATGAATTTACAATTTTCCCAAATTCAGCACCTATAATAATACCCACAGCTAAATCAATCACATTGCCTTGCACGGCAAATTCTTTAAATTCTTTTATTATTCCCACTTTTTAAAGTTTTAGAAAAGCGAAACTAAGCTAAAAGTTAATTTAAAACTAAAAACTTTGGGTATTAATTTTATAAGTATTGGTTATACTTTTGCATCGCTAAAAAAAATGGACGAATTTATATCGAATATATTAGGAACCGACCCTAAAGCCACGTTACTGCTTGTTTTAAATATCATTATTATGGAGAGTCTTTTATCAATTGATAATGCAGCTGTATTAGCCTCAATGGTAATGGATCTGCCAAAAACTCAAAGAAAAAAAGCTCTTTTTTATGGAATGATTGGGGCCATAGGGTTTAGAGTTTTGTGTTTATTTTTAGCATCTTATCTTTTGCAGATATGGTGGATAGAACCAATAGGAGGAATTTATTTATTATTTTTGGTTATTGGTTATTTCAGAAAAAAGAAATTGGAAGTTGAGCTACATCACGAAATAAAAAAACCTAAAACTTATTCCTTTTTATCTAAATATATTACGCCGTTTGTAGCTACCGTTTTCATGATTCAATTAATGGATTTGGCCTTTTCTATTGATAATGTATTAGCTGTGGTTGCCTTTACAAAAAATATGAACCTTATTATTATGGGTGTTGTTATTGGTATAATTACAATGCGATTTGTAGCTACATGGTTTGTAACCCTAATGAGCAAATATCCATTTTTAGAAACATCCGCTTACACAATTATTGGAGTTCTTGGTCTTAAACTTGGGTTGTCAATACTAACTCACTACTATCCTGATATAGCTTTTATAAAATATATTGGCACAGGTGGAAATATTGACCACCACACCAAAGAATTTGTTGATCAACTTTTTTCCTTACTTACGCTGTTAATATTTTTTGCTCCGCTTATCAGTTCACTACTATTCAATTACCCAAAACACCGAAGAATAAATATAGAGAAGTAAAAGATCTATAAATTATTTGCTGAATAAGCTATTGCTTTGGCATTCTGTAAACCCATGCATTTAAAATGACCTTTTGGGCATTTCTCAAATCCTAACTTACTACAAGGACGACACTTTAAATTCTTCACTTCAAAATTTTTAATATATACCTCATGTTTTCCATAATAGGCCGACATACCAAATTCAGGTATTGTATTGCCCCAAACCGCAAGTACAGGCTTTTTTAAAGCTGCTGCTATGTGCATCATTCCTGTGTCATGTGTTATTATACCTTTGCAAAGTGCCACTACCCCGGCACTTTCATGAAGTGTTAATTTCCCTGCTAAGTTTATTACTTTTTCCGGGAATTGTATTTCCAATTCATTAGCCACTTGCACATCTTCATTTCCTCCCAAAATAGTAATTTTGTATTCTGACATAGCTACTATTTCTTTCAATTTATAAATCGGCATTTTCTTTGTGCTATGCTGCCCGCCTATTGCCAGAGAAATAAAATTTAAACCTTTTAAACTTTCCGCCTTTTGATAAATAATTTCTTTTGATACCGGAAAAAAATAATCCAAACCATCATTATCATTGAAGATTCCAAGTTTGTTAACAGCTCTGAAATATCTATCTACAATATGAACCGCAGGAAGTTTATTTATTTTTATACGGGTTATTAAGAATTTTTTAAAATTAAGCTTATCAAAAGAAGACGAAGGCACTCCGCATCTATTTTTAATTATAAACGAACGAAGATTATTGTGTAAATCGATAATGTAATCAAATTTTTGAGCCTTAATTTCATTGATAGTTTCATTAAGATTTGATTTTAAAAGCCATAATTTATCCAAGTACGGGTTTTCATTTAGTAATGAATTAAATGAAGGCTTGGTTAAATAATGAAGTTCAGATCCTTGAGGCAACTGTTTTTTAAGACACCTTACAATGGGCGTAGTAAGTACAATATCTCCGATGGAACTAAATCGTATAATTAATATTTTCAAATCTTAAGTTGGCCTAAAATTACTATTTTTTCTAAGTGCTGTATATTAAAATGAATTAATGGCAATATTCGTTGAAATTACTTTAAATAAGTCACATGATTTTTATACTATTTTCGTAAAATATAATTATGTGGCTAAAACTAAAATTAACTTTACTTTTTTGTTTGGTCGGTTCATTCCTATTTGCCTCTGTTGATGATTCAATAGGTGTATTATTAAGAAACGGTCAAGTTTGTATCCTACACAAGGTAGATAAAGGTCAGGGACTTTATGGTGTGGCCCGTCGGTATATGGTGCAATGGACAGATATTAGAGATGCCAACCCGGGGTCAGAAGTAAAAATAAATATTGGGCAAACTCTTATAATTCCTACCGGAAAAACTGAAAAACAATTTTTTGGAAATAAAACGCCTAAATATTCAAAAAACGCTAATGAGTATTCTAAACCTACGATAAAACTAAAAAAAAATGAATATAAACCTATAGACTCCATAAGTGTCGACAATTCTAAATCCAACACCACCTTCACCATTCCTTATATCGTAAAAAAAGGGGAAACCCTTTTTAGTATTGCTCAAAAATTTTATACATCCGTTGATTTTTTAAAGCAATTAAATAAACTAAATAGTGAAGTATTACAAGTAGGTAAAAAAATATTGGTCCCTGTCGATAGTAGTGCCAAATCAGATTCTTTGGCAAGGAAAAGGGAAGAAGAATTGGCAAATCAGAGTGAAAAAGATAAAACGGATTCTATAAATCTTATTAAAAGTAAAATCAAAACTGAGGAAATTGAAAATAAAATAGAGGAAGAAAAAAATACACCTACCATTCCCGGATATATTATTGTTATCGAAAATTTCCCTGAATTTGATGTAGAAAAAATAACCGAAACAGGTTGTGGAAAACTAATGGTAGATACTAAAATCAATCAAAAAAAAGATTGGATTACACATCATTCGGCTCCTGTAGGCACTGTCATCTTAATTACCAATCCGGCTAATAATAAAACCGTTTATGCCAAGGTTGTCAAAAACTTTTCCCGTGCTGAAAATGATGCCGTAATTGTTTACCTAACCAAAACTACCGTCGAAAATTTAGGATTTGACAAGAAAGAAAAATTTACGATAAAGTTAAGTTTTGCGAAATAAAACAAGCAATTACCCTTTTCACCTTTTCAAGATTTCATTAATCGTGCTTGTAGTTTCTATGCCTTGGTCAAGGGCATTTACAAGTATTGCTACCGGATTACTTTTTATCGCTGCATTAGCCGAAGTATTTATAAATAAACCAAAAATCACGTTTGCAAACTCGTTTATTTGGATATCAGGAATTGTTTTGTTGTGCTTGTTTGACGGATTAAGGGTGAGTTCGGTAAATGAATGGTTTTCCTGTTTCAACATCAAGCTACCATTGTTTTTATTGTCTTTTTCTGTTTTCCCATTTCGAAATAAATATTCAGAAGATAATTTTAAGCAATTCTCCCTAATTTTCTGCATTTCTGTTACAGCTGCCACATTAGCAAGCAGTATTAATTATGGTATAAATTATAAAGAAATAAATGCATTGGTATTGCAATCAAAACCAATTCCAATACTTGGGGGAATGCACCATATTACTTTTTCAGTATTCTGTGCCTTTACCGTTATTGTTTCGGCATATTATGCGCTTAAAAACAAACTAAACTGGCTATGGATTTTAACCGGTATTAATTTTATTGGGCTCCACGTGTTAGCAGCTCGTACAGGTTTAGTGGGGTTGTATTTTGCCTGTTTTGTTTTGGGGGTGGTTTATATTCTCAATCATAAACCCAAGATTCAATACCTTATTGGTCGTTTGGCACTAATTTGCATAGTTCCTGTTATAGCGTTTTACAGTATCCGTTCGTTTCACAACAGAATTATTAATTCCATGGAAGATGTAAAAGTTATTTGGAACCAAAAAGATGCCAATTATCAATCCATGGGAATGCGGGTAATGGCAGCCAAAACAGCTTTTGATTTAATAAAAAAACACCCTGTCATAGGTGTAGGTTGCAGTAATATTAAGCAAGCCATGAGTGTACAATATGAAGAAAATAATACCAATCTTTTTATTGAAAACCGAATTTTGCCACACAATCAGTTTATTATGGAGGCAGCTATTCATGGTATTATCGGACTACTATTACTTTCCCTGTTTTTCTTTTTACCCTTGTTTAATAACTTCACGCAATTACCCAAACTTTTCATCGCTTTATGGTCATTAGTTTTATTTGGTTGTATGTTCGAGTGTCTTTTTGATAGGCAACATGGCGTTATTTTGGTTTCGCTGTTTTGGTTTATTTTTTTAGGAATCAACCCTTCAAAAAATAAAACGACATAAAACTTACAGCTTTTAGTGCCCTTTGTCAATTTAAAATCAACTGTTAACTGCAGTTGTTTAATTACCAATCAAATTGGTATTATTTTTGTTTAACAATCAAGAAGCATAAAGCTTTAAAAAAATTATTCTCTATTGTTATGAATTTCAAAACCATAAAACCACTCGTATCCTTAAAAAGGGTAATTATTTCAGCCCTTTTAATTGCGACATTCACTCAAGTTTCATTGGCTCAGGAAGAAAGTGAAGAATCAAGAGGAAAGAATAAAAAGAACGATTTATCAAGCAAATTTTTCATGGCGTTAAGCACTTCCACTTACACCGATTTAATTGTAACCCCTTTAAAATATTATTACGGAGCTAAAGGAAATACTGACACACTTGGTAACCCAACCTTTGCAGAGATTCCTTACCAAACCCAACAACTTAATATTGTATCCATAGGTATGGAACCGCGCTTAAATCTAAAAGAGTTTGATGACAATTCATCCCTATCCATTTCGGCACCGGTTAGTTTTGGCATTGGTAATTCATTTTCGGCAGCGGGAGAAGATTTAATTGTAAGAGGCATAAATGGATTTGGCTCAATCCAAGTTCCGTTATTATTAAAACTAAATATTGGAAATGGTTCAACCTATACTACCGAAAAAGATTATGGGTTTAGTGCCGGAGCAGGGTTAGAGCTAAATAAAGTGGGACTTATTAACTTAACCGAACTTTCACGCCAATACAATAAGGCCTTTGTAATTCCCTCGTTTAGTGCAGGTTTCACATTTATGCGTGGCGATACACCTATGGAAATAAATTTTAAATATGCCTTTGGTAAAGTAAGAACTCAGGAATATGATCCACAGGGAGAAATACTTAAAGACAATAACGGTATACCCTACATACGTAATACCCGAGGGCAATCTTTAAAGCTTTCTTTTGTTTATCTTATCAATTATTAACCTTCAGTTAACAGTAAACATATTTTTTTGCAAAGGGTATGAAATTTCATACCCTTTAGCTTTATGTTTGAAGATGTGAAACGTGCGAAACAACTCATTAATTCAAGCCATAATGAATCGAGTATTGAATTTGGCAAAAGTTTAAAAAATAAAAATGAGTTACAAATGAAAGTGAAGTACCTGAATAGAGAATTGAGTTGGTTGGCTTTTAATGCCCGTGTTTTGCAGGAAGCTGCCGATCATACCGTTCCGTTGGTAGAAAGGATGAAATTTTTAGGAATTTTTTCCAATAATCTGGATGAATTTTTTAGAGTAAGAGTAGCCACGGTAAGACGACTTATCAGCCTTGAAAAAAATGATTCAAAATCGCCTCACTCTTCAAATCAGTTGGCCCTAAAAGCAATTCATCAAAAGGTAATTGCTATCCAAAAAGACTTTGACAAAACCTATAAACAGATACAAAAAGACCTAGAAGCTAAGAATATTATCATCTTAGATGAACGAAAAATAATAAAAAAACATTACGGCTATTTGCACGAGTACTTTAAAGAAAAAGTTCAGCCGTTATTGGTTCCCGTTATTTTAAATGAAGCCTCTCCTATACCGGCTCTTCGTGACAAAAGTATTTATTTGTTTGTTAAATTTACTGTAAAAAAAACAAAGCAAAAGCTTTTTGCACTAATTGAAGTTCCTACAGATATTATTTCTCGCTTTATTCTTTTACCCAATCAAGGTATCAAAAAATACCTTATTTATTTGGACGATGTTATTCGGCTTAACCTACCCGAAATATTTCAAATATTCGAACCTGACAATTTTGAGTCCTATATTATAAAACTGACCCGAGATGCAGAGTTAACGCTGGAAGGTGATGTGTCTGACAGTTTTTTTGAGCAAATGGAAAAAAGCCTTGAAAATAGAAAAAAGGCTGAGCCCGTAAGGTTTATTTATGATGAAAACATGCCTAAGCCTTACCTAAATGTATTGCTTAAAAAACTTAAAATATCAGATAATGAAAATATAATTCCCGGAGGAAAGTATCATAATTTTAAAGACTTTATAAAATTTCCAAATGTAGGTGAACCCGAATTAGAATACCCTCCATTTAAGCGTATTACTCATCCGCCTTTTGAAAAATCGGTAAGTATGCTGCATGCCATTTCGGTAAAAGACCATTTGCTTTTTTTTCCCTATCAGCCCTTTGATTATGTCATTCATTTTTTAAGGGAAGCCGCCATCGACCCAACTGTAAAGTCTATAAAAATTACGCTTTACCGATTGGCAAAAAATTCAATGATTATAAATGCATTGATTAATGCGGTGAGAAACGGTAAATCTGTAACAGCTATTCTTGAATTGCAAGCACGATTTGATGAAGAGGCTAACCTAAACTGGAGTAAAAAATTAACGGATGCAGGTGTTAAGCTTATTTTTGGACTCACCGGACTAAAGACCCACGCCAAATTAGTAGCCATTACTAGGGTGGTTAAAAACAAGGAGCATCATTTTGCGTATGTGGCTACAGGTAATTTTAACGAAACAACTTCCAAAATTTATACAGATGTGGCCCTGTTTACTGCCGACCCTCAAATAACCAATGAAGTAAACAAAGTTTTTCATATGATTGAAAAACCTTACTTGCCTCACACGTTTAAGCATTTGCTGGTGTCGCCGGTTGGCATGCGAAAAAAAATAGTAAAGCTTATTGAAAACGAAACGCAGTTGGCCCTTAAAGGCAAAACTGCCTATATGCGAATAAAACTCAATAACCTTGTAGACGAAAAATTAATAGATTTACTTTATGCTGCCAGTGAGGCCGGGGTAAAAATAGAATTATTTGTAAGAGGCATTTGTTGCCTTATACCGGGAGTTAAGGGATTGAGCGAAAACATAAAAGCCATAAGTATTATCGATCGCTTTTTGGAACATTCGCGGATTTTTGTTTTTGGTAATGACAATAAATCACTCTATTTCATATCATCAGCCGATTGGATGACACGAAATTTGGATTACCGGATTGAAGTAGCTTGCCCCATTTATGATAAATCCATTAAAAAGGAAATAGACAACTATCTTGACATGATTTTGAGCGATAATCAAAAGGCCAGAGAACACAATGATTCTATGGATAATCGGTTCATAACCTCTGAAGATAAAATGGTACGTTCGCAATCGGATTTCTTCGACTACTTAAAGTCGAGACCCGACGCCATTGAAATACCTTAAATTCGCTTCCATTGATATTGGCTCCAATGCCATCCGCCTGTTGTTCGACAACGTGTTTGAAACCGTCAATGGGCCGGTTTTCAAAAAAGCTTTGTTGGTAAGGGTTCCCATTCGATTAGGCGAGGACGCGTTTATTACCGGAAAAATATCAGATCAAAACATTATCCATTTGGTGGATTGCATGAAAGCCTTTGCTTTTTTGATGAAAGCCCACGAAGTTATTTCCTACAAAGCCTTTGCTACCTCGGCCATGCGCGATGCTTCTAATACGGATGAAATAATTGAACGCATAAAAAAAGAAAGCGGCATAAATATTGAAATTATTTCGGGCGACAAGGAAGCCGACCTTATTTCCAGCCGGTTTTTGCCCAATAACCTAAAATCAAAAAAACAGGTTATTTATATGGATGTGGGTGGAGGAAGTACCGAACTTTCATTGATTGATAAAGGTGAAAAAACGGCCGGTCGTTCGTTTGATATTGGCACCATTCGCTTGTTGCACAATCGCGTTTCCTTGCAGGAATGGGCTAACCTTAAAAATTGGATAAAAGTTCATATTCCCCTGCTTAAAGACATACCGATTATTGGCTCGGGAGGAAACATTAATAAAATTATAAATCTGGTAGCCGACTCCAAGGAAAAGTTTATAACCACCCAACAGCTTCTTAAATTATACAATGAAATGAAGCCCATGGAACCCGATGAACGCATGATTACTTATATGCTGAACCCCGACAGGGCGGATGTGATTGTACCGGCCATGGAACTGTTTTTAAAAGTGGCAGAACAAACCGGAAGTTCTAAAATTTATGTTCCCCAAACGGGGCTTAGTGATGGTATGGTGAGGAGCTTGTATAAGGAGTATAAGAGTGGATTGAATTAGTTTTATTTAATCCTTCTTTTCTAAAAGGTATTTATGTTGAAGATTTGTGATTGGCTGTTTCGATTCGTGGGGACACGAATCAAGGCGAAGACACTATGCAGTTAGTTAAATAAAAATATTATTACTGCTTTTTATCCCATACCCCTAACATTTCTCTCAAATCTCCATATTCCTCAGCGTAAGCTCCATCAAGTGTCCCAAATTTATGTTCAAATTCTCCAAAATATTTTCGGGCTATTTTATTACCTGAAATTGTAGCAATAAAAAGCCTGTTTAAAATTACACTTTTGTTTTCATCGAATCCAAATTTTGCTCTTTCAAATTCCTTTAAAACAGATTGAATTTCAGCTTGATTGTATTTGCGAATTTGCTTATTAATGAAAAGCTTTTTTATCACATTTTGTTCATCAAAATAAATCTGTTCAGTTGTCCAAACTATTTCTTGATATTCAAAATTTTTACCAATCGGTAAGTTTTGAAGTTCTTCGACACACAATGTATCTTTTTTGAATTTTAGTCTACAAGTTAAAGTAGCATCCCAAAAATCGATAATTGTGTCGTGTCCGCAAACGGCTATAACGAATTCAGAAAAAGTTATAGGAACATCTGGATTTTTATATCCACACACAACTAATGCCTTTCCATTAAGAAAATGAAATATTGTGTCTTCCTTTATATCTGAATAATATTTTTTTGGGCAGTCACATGAAATATTTTTTATTTGCCCGAAACTCGTTTTAGCGAAATTAAATGCTAAAAAAAATATTAAATAAGTCTTCATTGATTACCACATTAAATTTTGAATAATTTAAAGCTAGATGATTTCGATGCGCAATTAACAAAAATTGTTCGTCAATTTGCTTCAACCTCCTTTTTTCACCAACTTACTCACCTTCGTTCCAATCAACTCAATTGATTTTAAAAGCTTTTCATGCGATAGGCCTGCATTATCCATTTGAAAGGTAAGGCGGGAAATATCACCCAATGCCTCACTGTGATGAAGGATGCGATGGGCTATTTCTTCAGGGCTGCCTACCAGCAAAGCACCCGTTGGCCCAATTTGCGCTTCAAAACGGCCACTGCTTACGGGAGGCCAACCTCGCTCCTTCCCTATTCGGGTAAAAGTTTCGGCATACCCCGGATAATATTCTTCTATGGCTTCCTCGCGGGTGTTGGCCACATAACCCAGGGAATGCAATCCTACCTTTAGCTCTTCCGGTTTATAGCCGGCTCGTCTGCCTGCCTCGCGGTATAAATCAACCAATGGGCGGAATCGGTGGGTTTCGCCTCCAATTACAGCCACCATAAGCGGCAATCCCAAACTACCAGCACGGGCAAACGATTCAGGAGTACCTCCTACTCCCAGCCAAATAGGCAATTTAGGTTGCACCGGTCGTGGGTAAATGGCCTGATTGTGCAGTGCAGGACGAAATTTTCCCGACCAATTCACCACCTCATTATCACGAATGGTAAGCAACAGATTTAGTTTCTCCGTAAACAAGGCATCATAATCATGAAGATTATAACCAAACAATGGAAAAGCCTCGGTAAATGAACCTCGTCCCACCACCATTTCGGCCCGTCCCTGAGAAATTAAATCCAAGGTGGCAAATTCCTGAAAGGCTTTCACCGGGTCAATGGCACTAATAACGGTAACGGCACTTGTTAGCCGTATACGCTTGGTTCGGGCAGCAGCGGCAGCCAGAATAAGGGCAGGAGCAGAATCGAGAAACTCCTTGCGATGGTGCTCCCCTATCCCAAAAATATCCAATCCCACTTTATCTGCAAATTCCATTCTCTCCAGCAATTCGGCCAGTGAATGTTTGCTGTTAACAGCGGTTTGTTTATCGTCACTAAGTTTTGCCGCAGCAAAACTGTCAATGCCTATTTCCATGCTAATGAAAGAGAGTAAAGTATCGTTTTGTTCACTGGGATAGTGATTATGTTTGAAGGTAAATTCTAAAAAAGCTTTAAATTTTTGCCGCAAGCAGTCCCACCCATTCGTGTATCAATTCTCCCCAGGCTTCTAAGGCTCCTGTTTTAGGTAAAATGTAATTGGTGATATCATAACTTGGTTCCGCAATTCTCCTTACTTTAAAATCAACCGGATAAATATCAACCAGCATTCCCATGTTGTTAAAAATATACTTGCTGCGGGGCATGTGCAAAGCCGAAGTGATTAAGAGAACATTTTTTCCAACGGCCTTTTTCTCCAACATTTCTTTAGAAAATTTGGCATTCTCAATGGTATTTCGCGATTCTGATTCTACAATAATATCTTTATCCGGCACACCCATATCCAGCCAAAAGCGCCTCACATAAGTGGCTTCCTTTATGTACGGAGGAAACACACTGGCCGAACCACCACTGATTAAAAGTTTTTTTACAATGCCTTTTTTATAAAGTATTACCGGCTCGGTTAAGCGTTCGGCTCCTTGATTAAATTGTAAAGACCTTGAAAAACTATCATACCCCGATGCTCCTGACAAAACAATAGCGCAATCGTAAACTTTGCCCTCTGCAATGGGTTGATAAGGCGTTTCGTATTTTTCAAGGCATTTATGAACTATGAAATTATTGGTCAACATAAAGATAAAAACCATCGAAACCCATATCAGATATTTTTTCTTTTTGGTATTTTTTATTCGCCAAATAAAAAACAAGCTAACCAATATCCAGATTAAAGGGCTTAAAAAAATGTTAATTAGTTTGGAGAGGATGAACATGGTTAATTAGGGATTGAGAATTGGTTGGCAAATATATTAATACCGAAGGGATTTTATGTTTATAGAAACATCAAATGTTGTGGATTGTGCGATCCCGAATGTAATTTGCTATTATCGTGCTATAAACATTTGAATCCTTCGGATTCTTTTCGACCATTGTTAATCCCGAAGGGATTTTATATTTATAGAAATAGGTAATGTTTTGGATCGGGCGACCCCGAAGGGGTCGAATGTAATCTGAGATTATGGCGTTCTTAACATTAGAATTCTTGCATTCCTTCCGCCAATTCTTAAACCCGTATGATTTTACACTTTCCAAAAAATGATATTTAGCTATTCGACCCCTTCGAGGTCGAATATTCTGAGAAAACATTACTATAAACATTTGAATCCTTCGGATTTCTTTCGCCAATTCTTAATCCTGAAAGGATTATATGATTATAGAAAAAATGATATCCGGCTGTGCGACCCCTTCGGGGTCGAATATTCTGAGAAACCATTACTATAAACATTTGAATCCTTCGGATTCTTCCCCTCAAACAACCCACTCAAACAAGTATTCATCTTTAAATTCTATTTCAAACTTCTGCAAAAACTCAATGTATTCCTCTTTAAAAGATAACACTTTATGATGCTCCTTTTGATTCATCACATATTTTATAACGTTATCCAAATTAGAATGACTGTATGAAAATGCACCGTATCCCTCCTGCCATTGAAATTTAAAATCTGTAAACTTTTTTTCATTTATAAAATTATTGGATGACTTTTTGATTTCTCTAACCAAATCTGATAAGCAACAAGAAGGTTTCATACCTATGAATAAATGTATATGGTCAGGCATTCCATTTATAGCTAACATTTTTTGCTCTTTATTCCTAACAATCCCTGTTATGTATTTATATAATTCTTCTTCCCATAAATTGCTTATTAAACTATTTCTACCCTTAACGGCAAATACGAGTTGAATGTAGATTTGTGAAAATGTACCCGACATCTAAAACAAAACTACTTATTATTTACCAAACTATAAACCAACTAAATTCCTAATTTTGCCCCCGTGTCAAGTGTTACATGGAAATGCCCGTCGAATATTGCCTTGGTTAAATACTGGGGAAAAAAAGGAAATCAGTTGCCTGCCAATCCTTCCATCAGTTTTACATTGAGTAATTGTCACACTATTACCAATCTTACTTTTAAACCTAAAGAAAACGATGGCACCTTATTGGTATCCTTTGCCTATGATGGTCAACCCATGCCTTCGTTTGAACCCAAACTAGAAATTTTCTTTAATAAAGTAGAAAGTCTTTTCCCGTTTTTGCCGGGCTATATACTTGAAATAAATACTACCAACACCTTTCCTCACAGCAGCGGAATTGCTTCCTCGGCTTCAGGCATGGCAGCTTTGGCACTTTGCCTGTGCAGCATGGAAAAAGAAATTGGAAACACCTTATCGGATGATGATTTTTTTAAAAAAGCCTCCATCGCAGCCAGACTTGGCAGCGGTAGCGCAAGCCGCTCGGTTTACGGTCCATTGGCCATGTGGGGACAATCCAATTTGTATAGCGGAAGTAGCGATGAGTTTGCCCTTAAAGTTGGTGATGTACACGATATTTTTAAAACCTATTGCGATACTATTTTGATTGTGGACGAAGGAACAAAGAATGTTTCTAGTTCGGTTGGTCACTCTTTATTAACCAATCACCCATTTGCCCCAACCCGTTTTGAAGAGGCCAATAAAAATTTAGAGTTGCTAAAAAATGCCTTGGCCAAAGGAGATTTAATCCTCTTTAACCAAGTAGTTGAGCAGGAAGCCATGATGCTGCACGCCATGATGATGACCAGTAATCCTTACTTTTTATTAATGAAACCAGAAACAGTGGCTATTATTCAAAAGGTTTGGGAAAGCAGAAAACAACTGGGTTTGAATATGACAATTACTTTGGATGCCGGAGCCAATGTTCATTTGCTTTATCCTGCTGCCGAGAAAAATAAAGTTCAGGAATTTATAAAAAAAGAACTTTTGCCGTATTGCTCAAAAAATCATTTCATCCACGACCATGTGGGCAAAGGCCCTGAGCAAATGGCGTAATGAACTTTATTTCAAAAAAGTTGTTTTGAATGTAAAAACGGACACTTTATCCAAAACAGCCTCATTTTAAAATTTATTAATTATCTTTGAGCCCAGTAAACAATATGTTAAAAAATCCTTTGTTCTATGCCAAAATATTATTGTTCGGTGAATATGGCATTATTCAAGATTCGATGGGGCTTTCTATCCCGTTTAATTTTTACAAAGGAAAATTAGTTTTTTCAAACCTTTCATCATCAGAAGAAACTGATTCTAATCATTCGTTATCTAAATTTTATACCTATTTGGTTTCAAAATCAGAAGAAACCGAATTATTTCCAAAGCTTAATCTTACCAAATTTAAAGAAGATATTGACAAAGGATTAACTTTTGACAGCAGTATTCCTCAGGGCTTTGGTGTAGGAAGCAGCGGAGCCTTGGTGGCGGCTATTTATGACCAATATGCTATTGCTAAAATAGAACCTGAAACCAGTATTGACAAAAAGGATATTTTACAACTAAAAACCTGGTTTGGCCAAATGGAAAGTTATTTCCACGGCAAAAGCAGCGGTTTGGATCCTTTAATTTGCTACCTTAATCTTCCGGTACTTATTAAATCCAAAACGGATGTTGATACCATTGGTATTCCTTCACAAAATGCAGATGGCAAAGGAGCCATCTTCCTTCTGGATAGTGGAAGCCCTGGCGATACGCAGCCTATGGTAAATATCTTTTTAGAAAAAATGAAGAATGAAGGTTTCAGAAAGGTAATTTCTGAACAGTTTAAAAAATACAACGATGAATGTATTAAAGCGTTTTTGAAACACGATTTTAATCCATTGTTTAATAATCTTAAAAAACTATCTCACGTGGTTTTGGAGCATTTTAAACCAATGATTCCAAAAACATTTCATAAACTTTGGAAAGAAGGAATCGACTCAAACACCTATTACCTTAAACTTTGCGGTTCGGGTGGCGGAGGATATATTTTAGGGTTTGCTCCTGATTACGAAAAAGCCTTACCAAAGCTTAAAGACTACAACCCTGAAGTGATTTATACTTTTTAAAAAAAGTGGCATCTACCAAGCGACAAAAGCGGTTAGTAATCATTAAAGTTTTTGCGCTTCTATCCATTGTGAGGTGGCTCAATATTTTGCTAACCATTTTTGCACAGTATCTGGCAGCTGTTTTCATCCTAAATCCTTCCAAAAATTATATCGAAGTTTTGAGCAATCCCAAATTGCATTTAATGACGTTTGCCTCAGCGTTTATTATAGCCGGAGGTTACATTATCAATAGTTTTTATGACCTTGAAAAAGATTTGGTTAACCGGCCTGAAAAAACTCTTTTTGGAAGAATCGTAAGCCGTCAGTTTTGCTTAAATTGCTATTTCCTTTTTAATACCATTGGTTTGGCTATTGCCTCACTGGCATCATGGCGAATGTTTCTTTTCTACTTCTTATTTTCTGTTGGGCTTTGGGCATATTCACATAAATTTCAAAAAATTCCATTTATAAGAGAAATTACTGCTTCACTTCTTTCAGTTAGTTCCTTTTTTAGCATTGGTATTTTTTATAAATACATCACTTGGCCTTTGTTTATTTACGGATGTTTTGCCATGCTAATTATTTTTTCGCGTGAAATTTTAAAGGGAATTGAATCCTATAAAGGGAATACCATATTTGGTTATGGCACATTGGCCACCTGGCTTGGCAAACGCAAATCAACCTCTGGAATACTTATTATTAATAGTCTTGCCATTATTCCACTTCTGATTCTATTGCAAGGTTATAATCTGATTATTTTAAGTGGAATATTACTCTCACTTACCATTGCGCTGAATGTCTTGGTATTTGTAAAACTATACCACCGTAAAAATGAACAAAATTCAGAAATTGTTCATGTTTATTATAAGATTTTTCTGGTAGTAATTATTTGTTTGGTAGTACTAATTCCAGCTTATCAAAAATAAAAATTTTAAGAAATAACCCGCTTAATACTATGAAGCGAATGAGTTTTTAGTTTGGTATCTAAATTAATAATACCATTCATATTTAATTGATCTACCCTTACCATACCGCTGCAATGAATTATCATTTGATTTCCAAAAACAATGCCTACATGGTTCACTATTCCTTTTTCATTGGTAAAAAAAGCTAAGTCACCCAAGCCTGAATCACTAAGCGAAATACTTTCACCAAGCAATGCCTGCTGACTGCTATCACGGGGCAAAGCGATACCACAAACCTTAAAAATTATTTGTGTAAAGCCACTGCAATCAATCCCCCAAGGTGTTCTTCCTCCCCATAAATAAGGCGAATTGATAAGCGAAGTACTGTGGTAAAAAATATTTTCTTTTATCTGGTCGGTAGTGAAATGGATATGGCGCAAATCTATCAATTCATCTTCGTCTACCTCTACAAGGGTTTCGGTATCATAAATTTCTGCCCCTTTTGGTATTAAATTATTCACCTCATCATTGCCCAACCCACCTGTAAATATCAACGATTCGTTGTCAAAATTAAACTCTGAATATTGAGGCTTTGGCATAAAACCTTCATAACCATCAAAACTGCATTTAACCTTTAACCACTCATTATTCACCGTCTCTAAAACTTCGTATTTCTCACCATAAATTAACTGACTGACCATTTCACTGCGATGCGATGGTTCGCCGCGGAGGGCAATTGAACTTAGATGACAAATACCTGCCATACTATAAATGTAATTTTAGTTTACGAGCCATTAATTCATCATGCGAATCAACATTTAACTCGTCGGGTATACAGCAATCTACAGGACAAACTGCGGCACATTGTGGCTCTTCATGAAACCCTTCACACTCGGTACATTTATCAGGTACGATGTAATACACCTCATCTGATATAGGTTGCTGCTGCGCAGCGGCATCAATTACATCTCCTTTTTTTAAGGTAAATGGTCCTTTTAAATCCGTACCATCTTTCATTGCCCACATAGCACCTGCCTCATAAATTGCATTATTGGGGCATTCGGGCTCACAAGCACCACAATTAATACAATCACTTGTTATTATTATTGCCATAATTTAGATGGGTCAAAGATAACTCAATTTGCTATTTTAGATTTACAGTCAAAGTATATTTACCAATTATTTTTAAACAATATTTAACCCACAATCTGTAAATTTTACCTTTTACAAAATACAAAAGATACACTTTATACCATGACTGACCAAAACCCAAAATATGAAAACTTGGTTTTTTGAATCTTTTGGTAATGCTGCTTTCAATATGCATTTTGATGGCCGTATTAATTTAAACATTTTATAAACTTTCGCCTGAAATGTCAAAATTATTGGCATACATTTATTTGGAAATTTGTGCCATATTTTTTATTGATTTTAGCATTCGATTTAAAAAGGCTAAAGACAAACGTGAATTTATGAAATGGGGCCGGATAGACCTATTATCAAGTACTCCAGTGATTGATTTTTTAAGAGCAGGTCGTATTTTTACGATTAATTCGTTTGCTAAGAATAGTTAGAGCTTTAGCCTCTGCAGCCTTTACATCCATCCTTCTTTTACTTTTTTCGTCTAAAGTAATACTTCAAGCAGTACAAGAACCTGGAAGCAATATTAAAACCGCTGAAGAAGCTATTTGGTGATCATATAGCACTTTCACAACCCTTAGCTATGGTGAATTTTATACTATAACAATCGAAGGAAGAATAATTACTGCTAAATTAACTACCGCAGGTATGGCCCTTTTTGGAACGTTTACAGCCTTTGCTGCTTCATGGTTTTAACAGGAAGCAAAAGAAGAGGAAGCAAACGAAAACAAGTAAACCCCTTATTCTTAACCTCTTCTATAAGGCAACATGTTGTAAGCATTAAATTAAGGTAAGTTTTATATGAACTTATCAAAAAATCTTCTATATTTTTGCAGTCAGTTTATGACATTAATTAAGTCCATTTCAGGTATAAGGGGAACCATAGGAGGCAAAGCAGGAGAAGGCCTAACACCATCAGACATAGTTAAATTTACCACGGCGTATGCTTTTTGGTTAAAACAAAATTCAGAAAATAAATCAATCGTAGTTGGCCGCGATGCGCGTATTTCGGGGCAAATGGTTAATAATTTGGTAATAGGTACTTTAATTGGCTGTGGCTTTGATGTGATTGATTTGCAACTATCCACCACACCAACTGTAGAATTAGCAGTGGTTTGGGAACAAGCCGCCGGCGGAATAATAATAACTGCCAGTCATAACCCAAAACAGTGGAATGCTTTAAAATTATTAAACGATAAGGGTGAATTTATTTCAGCTGCAGATGGAGCTGCTTTATTGGAGATCGCTGAAAAAGGAGAATTTGAGTTTCCCGAAATTGATGAAATAGGAACTATTTCCTATCCTGAAAATTATTTTCAAAAACATATCGATGCTATTTTAGCCCTGCCACTTGTAAATGTGGAAGCCATAAAAGCTAAAAAATATAAAATTGTAGTAGATGCTGTAAATTCTACCGGAGGTATTGTGGTTCCAATGCTTTTAGAAGCTTTGGGAGTTCAGGAAATTGTTGAAATTTTTTGCGAACCAACCGGAAAATTTCCGCACAATCCTGAGCCATTACCCGAACATTTGGGTGAACTATCACACGAAGTAAAACGTTCAGGAGCTCAGTTAGGTATAGTGGTTGACCCAGATGTGGACCGACTGGCTTTTGTATGTGAAGATGGCGAAATGTTTGGTGAGGAATACACTTTGGTTGCTGTAGCTGACTATGTTTTGAAGCATACTAAAGGAAATACAGTAAGCAATCTTTCATCCACTCGTGCCTTAAAAGATATCACTCTAAAATATGGTGGCGAATACAATGCCAGTGCCGTAGGGGAAGTAAATGTTGTGGAAATGATGAAGAGCACTAATGCTGTAATAGGAGGCGAAGGCAATGGCGGTATTATTTATCCTGAGTTGCATTATGGCCGCGATGCCTTGGTTGGTATCGCTTTATTTTTAAGTCACTTATCACAAAACGGAAAAAGTGTGAAGGGTCTTAGAATGACTTATCCTGATTACACCATTTCAAAAAATAAAATTGAATTAGACGATACCATCAATCTGGATTTGATATTCAAAAAAATTGAAGAAAAATATATCAAACAACCTATTAATAAAGTGGATGGTTTAAAAATAGAATTTGGTGATGAGTGGGTTCATTTACGCCGTTCTAATACCGAACCAATTATCCGCATTTATTCTGAAAGCCAAACTGAAACGATGGCCAATAATTTGGCTGATAAAATCAAGATGGATATTAAGAATATTATAATGGGATAAGATTTTAATGGTTAATGATTAGTTATTAATTGTTAATTATTAAGTCATAGTCTAGTTACTCAACTAAGAAAACAATTCTTTCGTATACTATTTGGTTAAATAAAATTATTGGTAAATAATTTTGTCTTAAATTTTAAAGGATTATGAAAAATTCAGACAAATTATTTTATTGGTTGCCTCGTCTTTTATGTATTTCAGCAATACTTTTTATCAGCTTGTTTGCATTAGACTCCTTTGAAAAAGGATTGAGTATTGGGGTACAATTAGCTCATTTTTTAAAGCATTTAATTCCAAGTTTTATTTTAACTGCTTTTCTAATAATAGCCTGGAAATGGGAACAAATTGGTGGTATGATTTTTACATTAGTAGGTTTGATAATGAGTCCGTTTGTTTTTCAGTTAAACCATATCAGAAACGGATTTAGTATTGCTCAAAGTTTAAATGTGGTACTCATTATTACCGTTCCTTTTATTTTGGTTGGAATTCTTTTTTTAGTAAGTCATTATAGAAAAAAAAGAACCCTATCCTAATCAGCTGATTTTTTTATTTTCTTAAAATACTCATAGGCCTTATGCAGCCTACTTCCATACCAGCTAAACATTTCACCATCTACCAATACCGATTTACTTTCTCCTAATAGTTTATCCATTTCCAGTTTGTGTTCGTCTTTAAAAGGAAAAGGCTCGGAGGATAAAAATACCCAATCGGGATTGATTTGCTTTATTTCATCCAATGTAATTTCAGGGTAACGGCTTTGGCTTATGGCATTTTCAAAACCAGCTTCACTAAGCATAGTATTTATAAATGTATTGGTACCAACAGCAATATAAGGGTTGTTCCAAATTAAATAAATAACGGATTTCTTTGGTTTGGATTGCTTTAAAAAATCCTTACGGGTTTGCGTTATTTGATTGACAATTTTTGAGGCCTTATTTTGGGTTTCGGTTATTTCTCCAAGGCTTTTTATCATACTCAAAGCATCCTCCAAAGTATTTACATCACTTATCCAAACCGGAAAATCTTTGGATAATTGTTCAATCTGGTCTTTCTCGTTTTCTTCTTTATTGGCTATAATGAGGTCAGGTTTTAAAGATGCAATTTTTTCAAGATTCAGTTTTTTTGTGCCTCCAATCTTAATGGATGATTTTAAATATTCTAAAGGATGAACACAAAAAATGGTTTTCCCAACTATTCGGTCTTTTAAACCCAAATCATACAAAAGTTCGGTTTGGGAAGGAACTAGAGAAATAATCCGTTGGGGTAGAGTTGGAATATAGATTTCTCTATTTAGCTGGTCTTTATACTTCATATAGTTTTTTTAAAACACACCCCTAACCCCTCTCAAGAGGGGAATTTGCTTCGGCAAAGTTTCTTTGTAAAATACAAATTTCCGATACCCAATTTATTTTCAATTGAAAAAATCCCCCTAACCCCCTTTATAAGGGGGAATTCGCACTAGAAAAATTTCATCGCAATATCACTTTAATCTTTCTATTTTAACCTTTTCTATTACCCAATCGCATTTATCACATCCACTTTGGTAATGATGTGCCAATTGCCACCCATATCCATCATTAATACTGCTTGGGTTTGATTGCTGAATTGCGAGGAAACAAAATCGATAGCATCGGTTGATTTTACAACAGGAAACGATTCTTGCATGATGGTTTTTACAGGTTCATGCATCAGGTGACGGTTTTTAACCAATTGTGCAAACAGATTGCCATCCACCAAACTTCCTGTAAATTCACCCTTGGCATTTTTTACAGGCACTTGTGAAATATTATAGCGTTGCATTAATTCAAATGCATCCGAAATAATTTGGTCTTCATTGGCTGTAACCAATGGCAAATGGCGGTGATTTTCAATTAAATCGATGGCTTGCTTTTTAGGCTCAGGACTAATAAATCCTCTATCACGCATCCAATCGTCGTTAAACATTTTACCCAAATAGCGGGTTCCGTGGTCGTGAAAAATAACAACCACCACATCCCCTTTTTTAAATTTATCGGCCATTTGCACCAAACCAGCCATAGCACTTCCGGCGCTATTTCCTGCAAATATTCCTTCTTCGCGTGGTATTCGGCGGGTCATTACAGCAGCTTCTTTATCAGTTACTTTTTCAAAATGGTCAATTAAAGTAAAATCAACATTTTGGGGTAAAAAGTCTTCTCCAATACCCTCTGTGATGTAAGGGTAAATTTCATTCTTATCAAAAATTCCGGTTTCCTTGTATTTTTTAAAAACAGAACCATAGGTATCAATACCCAAAATTTGAATATTTGGATTCTTTTCCTTTAAATATTTAGCTGTTCCACTTATGGTTCCGCCTGTTCCTACCCCTACTACCAAATGGGTTATTTTCCCCTCCGTTTGTTCCCAAATTTCAGGACCGGTTTGCTCATAATGAGCTACCGAATTGCTTAAATTATCATATTGATTTGGTTTCCATGCATTATGAATTTCCTTTTCCAGCCGGCTTGATACTGAATAATAAGAACGAGGGTCTTCTGGTTCTACATCTGTTGGACAAACAATTACATCGGCACCAAATGCTTTCAATGCATCTACTTTTTCTTTGCTTTGTTTGTCTGTAGTTGTAAAAATACACTTATACCCTTTTATGACCGCAGCTATGGCCAATCCCATACCTGTATTACCGCTGGTTCCCTCTACAATGGTTCCTCCTGGTTTTAGTTTTCCGCTTGTTTCAGCATCTTCTATCATTTTAAGAGCCATGCGGTCTTTAATAGAATTACCGGGATTAAAGGTCTCAATTTTAGCCAAAACTAAGGCAGGAATATCTTTCGTTATTTTATTAATTTTAACCAAAGGCGTATTGCCAATGGTATCTAAAATGGTGTTGCAATATTGCATAGCGCAAAGCTAACTAATTTGAAAATGAAACAATTTGAAAATTTGCAAATGAAACCAACAATTTATCAATTCATCAATGTAACAATTAACTTAATTTTGAACTTCAAAAAAATCACCTTGTTCGTTTCAGGATTTACATTTATTCGCAATGCATTAAAATTGGACTATCCTATTAAGGAAGCCATCCTTTCTATTTTGCCTTTATGTGATGAAGTGTTGGTAGCAGTCGGAAATTCGGATGATGAAACCTTAACTTATATTAAAAATATTGCCAGCGATAAAATAAAGATAATTGAGACTGTTTGGGATGATACCCTTCGCAAAGGGGGTGTAGTTTTAGCCTTGGAAACAGATAAAGCTTTAGCCGCAGTAAACCCAGAAGCCGATTGGTGCATCTATGTGCAAGGCGATGAATGTTACCATGAAAAAGATTATCAGGTGATCAAAAATGCCATGAAAATATGGAAAGATGATAATGCTGTTGAAGGTTTATTATTCAATTACAATCATTTTTATGGATCCTACGATTATTTGGCCGATAGCCGACGCTGGTATAGAAAAGAGATTCGAATTATTAAAAATAACATGGGTATAAAATCATGGAAAGATGCCCAAGGATTTAGAATTAATGGCAGAAAGCTGAAGGTAAAATCCATTAACGCAGATATTCATCATTATGGATGGGTAAGGCCACCCGAATTTATGATGGCTAAAAACGTGGAAGCAAGTAAATATTGGCATTCTGATGATTATATCCAGAAAAAATTTGACCCTCAAAAAGATTTTGATTACTCTGGAATCGACTCAGTTAAAAAATTTGATGGCACGCATCCTAGCGTAATGCTTGAAAGAATCAAGCGTATTAATTGGAAATTTGACCGTGACCCGGAGATTAAAAAATTTGGTTTTAAAAAACAGGTTTTACATTTGATTGAAGAAAAAACAGGGTGGCGTATAGGGGAAAATAAAAATTATAAGGGAATATGAAATTTAAAGTTGCTCTAATATTTCTTATTATTACAATAAAGGTATCGGCCCAAAATAATCCTGCATTAAATATGGCTGAGATATTGGCCTACGGAGCTCGTTTTACACCATATGATAAAGGGCAAACAGAAATTTTGAGAGATTTAGACACAAGGTTTTTGATAACACATTTAAAAACCGATAATGAAAAAAATTCATTTTGGGTAAATATTTACAATAGCTATATGCTAACTTTTCTTCGTGATACATTGTTTGAAGGGGTATATACTAATTTTTACAAAAAGAAAAATGTAATAATAGCCGGCAAAGCATTCAGTCTATTTGACATTGAACATGAATTTATAAGACTTGGAAAAAAAAGCAAAGTGTTAGGGTTTAAAAAATCAAAAATAAACAAGGATACAACTTGGAAAAAACTTAGACCTTCTAAATTTGATGAAAGAACTGTTTTTTTAATGTATCGAGGCTTATATGACTACCCTCCATTTCAAATAATAGAAAGTGGCAATATTGAGACATCATATTTTTTTGTAGCCCCCCGAACTAATCAAATGATGGATTGGCTAAAACCTTATATGTTAGGAACATTAGATGCTGAAGCAACTAAATTTATCAAAACCCCCTTCGCGGTTCAAATCAATAACTTTTACCCAAAATACGAAGGAGTTAAATTTAAAGAAGAAGAAAAAAATCCATGGTTGAAGTAATATTCAGAATTGTAAAAATAATTACAGCCTTATCGTTACAAGTGCTATCATTTTCTTTGCTCTTTTGGGTATTTAATCTCAATCCACATTTTAGTGCCAAACATATTGCTTACTTCATTGGTATTTGCCTTTTGGTATACTTATTTGTTAGCTACTCTCTGGCATTATTTAAGCAGGCATTTAAACAGATTATAAAACAGAAACACACCGAAATATTGGATGAAGACGAAATTTCAAAACATAAAAAACATGATTAATTCACACTATAAAGTTCAACCCGTTGCGGCATTCTACAAACTTTTGGGCAGTAGTTCCTTATTTATTATTAGCTGCTCACTTGTATTATCTTCCATAGCATTTCTGATAATAAAAATAAGTTTAGTAAATACATTAGGAGCCGAAGGATTAAAAGAATTAAGTCAGTTTATGGAGCGACAATCCATAAGCATGAAGGAACAATCAGAAGCTATGCAAAATTTCATTCTTAAATATCCAAGTTTGGTTGCTGTTATGGCTAGTTCATTTGCTTTAATTTTAATTTTATTTTCTTACCAGTTTTATGTTACACAACTATTTTTAAAGTCAAAATCACTTAGAATTGAAGCCAAATTTATTAGCAACTTTATCCCAACAAATCAATTAATAAAAATATTTTTATTTCTATTATTGAGTAGTGGTTTCTTTATCTTTTCAAGTGGTTTTATAGCATTAAGTATTTCAGCCAATCCTTTTATTGGAATAATTGCCGGAATATTTTTGGGAATGCTTTTGGTAAGAAATTGTTTGGTTATACCCGGCATAATTATTGGCGAAATGAATTTTGGAGAAGCCATAAAATATTCCATCCAAACCATTTCATCGGGCAGGGCCTTCAAAATTGTAATATTTGGAACCTTAATTTTTTTAATGTTATCCTTTATTTTATCTGCCTTGGTGTATTTTCCTTCCTTATGGTTTCCTTCATACTCTGCAAAAATGTATTTAAACATACTTGTCTTATTTCTCCAGTTTAGCTTTATTTCGGTAGGAATGACAGCTCTATTTCTACGTTATGGAAATTTTGAAGAAGAAAAAATTGCGGAATGATGCTAAATACAGTTTGTTAGTTTGTGTAAATTACCATAAAATTGTACCGTAAATTAGTCAAACATGAAAAAAATACTTCTTATTATTTTATTAGCAGCCGCTGCAATTCCTTTTCAAAATTGTTCTCCTCCACCAGAAGATGAGCCACCAATAGTTAAGGATACAACTAAGACAACTGTTAGCCCAATTAATACATTTAAATTTAATGGAATTACTACGTATAACTTAAAATGGGATAGTACAAATATGTTTGGAAGTTACAGACCAGGAACTGACCAAACTACAATTGTAGTAGAAGGTTACTCTGGCACTAATTATGGTGCTTTTAATTTAAAATTTCCAGGAAATAAAGTAGGAACTTATAAACTTTCTGCAGGTAATATTGTGGATGCAATTGTTACAACTGGTCAAGGTATTAAAGAAAAAAGATATGAATGGGCAGAAGGAACTGGAAGAGATATAATAGTTACCGTTACAAAATATGATCCTGTTGGAGGAAGAATTAAAGGAACATTCAGTGCTATGCTACAAGAATCAGGAAGTTTGATTACCGGTAATATTTCTGCCGGAGCTTTTGAAGTTAGAAGAGACACAGACGAAATGTAATAAAATCTTATCTTACTTATAAGATTAAAAAAAACCCGGCTTTAAAAGCCGGGTTTTTTATTAGTAAATAAATTTGAATAAGAAACTATTTTTGCAACTCATATTATGAAGCTATTAGAAGGAAAAACTGCCCTGATTACAGGAGCATCAAGAGGAATAGGCAAAGGTATTGCTGAAAAATTTGCCGAACATGGGGCCAACATTGCTTTCACATTTGCCAACTCGGTAGACAGTGCCAGAGCACTTGAGAATGAACTTTCGAGCAAATATGGCGTAAAAGTTAAAGGATATCAATCAAATGCAGCTGTATTTCAGGAGGCAAATGAGTTGGTAGAAGCCATTGGAAAAGATTTTGGTGATTTTGATATTTTGGTAAATAATGCCGGTATTACCCGCGACAATTTACTAATGAGAATGACGGAAGAACAATGGGATGAAGTGATTGATGTAAACCTTAAATCTGTTTTTAATTTAACCAAAGCCTCCGTTCGCAATTTTTTAAAACTAAAACGCGGTTCTATAATTAATATGTCATCAGTAGTTGGTGTTACAGGCAATGCAGGTCAATCTAATTATTCTGCATCCAAAGCCGGAATTTTAGGTTTTAGTAAATCTGTGGCCAAAGAATTAGGCTCACGAAATATTCGCTGTAATGTAATCACCCCGGGGTTTATTCAAACTGAAATGACACACCAATTAGGTGATGATGTAATGAAGACATGGATGGAACAAATTCCATTAAAACGTGGAGGAACTGTGGATGATGTTGCAAACCTAACTGTATTTTTAGCTTCGGATATGTCTACCTACATTACAGGTCAGGTAATGAGTGTGTGTGGCGGAATGGTGATGTAAACTTAAAGTTGAAAGCGTAAAGTTAAAAGCATAAAATATAGAATGAGTTACCTAATAAAAAATGTAGTATTTGTAATCCTAATAACGGTATTTGCAATAGCTTGTACTTCCAAAAAAGAAAAATTGGCCAAGTCCATTTATAAAATGGAAATATCAGACTCCTCCTATACCCCAAAAGGGATGAATGAATTGGCAAATATGTATTTTGATTATGCCCAGAGTTTTACCAAAGACTCAATTTCAGAGCGCTATTTATTTAAAGCTTTTATTTTTAAATACATTACCGGCAATTGGGATGATGCTTTAAAATTTGCCAATTATTACAAATCCACATATGCAGTAAGTGAAAACTATTACAGTATCAATTTAAAATTGGCTGATTTATATAATACTGGTAAAAAAAATCAAGATTCAGCTGTTTACTATTATTTAGTATCGGATGGTAAAGCACAATTTAGTACCGATGAAAAACGCAAAGCTGCCGGAATACTAGAAAAATGGGCATTAGCTAAACCTGCAAAAGCAAAGGCTGCTTCAGCTTTGTATACTGGAGGAAAACTTTATCAAATGGCTAACGACTTTACCGAATCGGTAAGACTATACAGTGAAGTAGCCAACAAATACCCTGATTATGAAAAAAGCCCGGATGCCTTGCAAGCCGCAGGGTTTATTTGCTGGAATAATTTAAAAGACATTGAAAAAGCCAAATTATACTACAAGCAACTGGTTGATAAATACCCAACCAATCCATTGGCTAAAGAAGCCCAAACTTTATTATCAGAAAATATTTTGACCATGAGTGACCTTGAACTTTCAGAATACCTGATGAAAAAGAACAAGGAAAAAGCTCAATAGAACTCTTTTAAAAAAACCTCTGTGAATCTCTGTGTTCTCTTTGCCTTCGTGTAAATTTCTATTTCCCTGCTAATTCTGCAATCTTTTTTTCCAACTCTAGCTCATCTCCTTCGAGATAACCGGTATGTGTGTACACAATTTTGCCCTGTTTGTCTATCAAAAAAGTAGTTGGCGGATTGGTAACATTTAGAGCTCGACGTAAATCACTGTTTATATCAATTAAAATATCATACGTCCAGTTTTTACTGGTTACCAATGGTTTCACTTTTGGTGCAGTTCGGCTATCATCAACAGATACAGCAATTAATCTCACTTTATATTTTTCCTGCCATTCTTCATATACATTATCAATATTTACAAGCTCTACCAAGCAAGGCTTGCACCAAGTGGCCCAAAAAGAAACGATGGTTATTTGACCATTATTGGCAAACTCGGCAAAATTCACAGATTGTCCGTTCATGTCTTTAACAGATACCGATGGCAACGAATTTGATTTTGCTGTGTCTGAATCGTTAGCATTGGCAAAGGCCGCAAAACAAAGTAGTAAAGTAATGGTTATTAATTTTTGCATAATTTAATTTTCTTGATATTTACAATTGATGTGCCAAAGGTAAATTATTTTTAGATTTTAGAAATATGAATTTGCTTGCCTAATTTTGCGAAGCATAAATGACTAAAATCAATATCGCATTACTCACGGGCGGTTTTTCTGCCGAATCAAATATTTCATTGCTTAGTGCCAACAAAGTATATGAATGGATTGACAAATCATTTTACAACGTTTGGCTTATTCATATTACTAAGGAAGATTGGTTTTATAAGGCGGATGATGGGGCTGTATTTTCCATAAACAAAAATGATTTTTCATTAAACATTCCGTCGGGAACAATAAACTTTCAATTGGCCGCTTTTTTCCCATTACATGGCCCACCGGCTGAAGACGGCAAAATTCAAGGATATTTTGATATGCTCAATATTCCTTATACCGGTTGTGGGGTTTTAGCTTCAGCCATAAGTTTTGATAAAGCGGCTTGCAAAGTATTTTTAGAAAAAACTGGAGTTGCCATGGCGAAATCCGTTTTGTGCATCAAAAAAAATTTAATAGCTCAGCACGCTTTGGAAATATCAAGCCACTTATTGTTGCCTGTATTTGTTAAACCAAATAAAAACGGATCAAGTTACGGTGTTACGAAGGTTCATAAACTTGAGGAACTAGAAACAGCTTTGCTAAAAGCGTTTAATTTTGATGATGAAGTGATTGTTGAAGAATTTATTGCCGGTCGTGAATTTTCATGTGGAGTATATGAATTAGAAGGTGAAACGGTGGCTTTGCCCCCCACAGAAATTATAAGCCAAACTGATTTTTTTGATTACGATGCTAAGTATATGGGTAAATCGAAAGAAGTAACACCCGCAGATTTAACGAAGGAACAAACCTTGGAAATTCAGCATTGGTCAAAAAAATTATTTTTGGCTTTGGGATGTAAAACGCTATCCAGAATTGATTTTATTCTAAATGGCGATAACTTTTACTTTTTAGAAGCCAACACCACTCCTGGAATGACCAATGAAAGTTTGGTTCCACAGCAAGTAAGGGCAGCCGGGATGAATGTGGCCTGGTTTATAAACAGCCTGATAGCTGAACGATTGAAGGCTGTGACAAATTGACTAATATTGTAACTTGAATTATTACCACGGAAACACGGAGAACATAGAGAAACACGGAGCCAAATTAACAAAAAACTCTGTGCAACTTAATGACCTAATTGCCTCTGTGTTAAATTTTGTTTATAAAAATAAATGATAAAAGGAATCTGGCTTATAATTAAAAATATTTTGCTAATGCTAATGGTGCTAGTAGGAATTGGTATTGTTGCATTTTTTGTAATTAACATCTATACCCGCAAAGGCCAAACAGAAGAAGTGCCAAAAGTTACGGGTATGAGTATTGAAAAAGCAATTGAATTGCTTGAAGATAATGATTTGGACTACACCATAGCCGATTCGGTATTTGATGATAATGCCCCACGCCATAGTGTTATGGATCAAAGCCCGGCTGCGATGAGCTTAGTAAAAAAAGGAAGAAAAATTTATTTAACGGTAAACTCTTTAGATGTGCCCGAGGTTGAAATGCCTGATATAGCAGGTAAGATGAGTTTTGAACAAGCTAAAAAAACTTTAATAGGTAAAGGATTATTGATTGGTAAAATAACAGAACAGCCGGACCCCTCCATAACTTCAGCTGCCGATATGCCTGTATTTGAACAATTGTACAGAGGAGAACCTATTTCGCCCGGAACAAAAATAAAACGCAAATCAAAGATAGATTTGGTAGTAGGTGTAATGGAAAATCAAACAGATACCTCCCAACTTTCATTTGATACTATTCCTGGGAACCCTTCGCCGGCCACTTCCGTTGATGGAATAGATAATTAGTTTAACCATTATTACACTTTAATAACTTTTGCAAAGCAATTATAAGTTTATATTCCCGTTTTAAAATTCAAATAACTCATCACCGCTTGAAACAAATACTTTTTTTTACATTTATAATCGCCTCATTTTTTAGTTGGTCTCAACCTAAACTTAAGCGCAACGGCAATTCAACGTTAAAACTTTATTCCACTGCACACCCCCAATGGAACAGCAATCAGAAACTTGCAAAGTGGCAAAAACAGGATACAATAAAAATTCCTTTTTTTGATGATTTTGTTTCTACAAAGGTTTATCCTGATTCTACCAAATGGTATAATAACTATGTTTATGTCAATAATGATTTTGCAATAAAACCGCCAAGCTACGGGGTTGCAACATTTGATGATTTAGACTCTAAAGGAAATCCATATCAGGAACTAAATGACCAAACATTTGGGGCTTGCGATACCCTTCTATCGTTGGCGATAAACTTAAAAGACTCCAGCACAAAAACTTATACCTTAGCCGATTCTATTTATTTTAGTTTTTACTATCAGCGTCAGGGATTGGGAGACCCATCCGACAGCCGTGATTCAATCATTGTTCAATTTAAAGACAAAGATGGTAACTGGAAAACCATGTGGAAAGCCAAAGGCGGAAGTGTTGAACCTTTTAAATTTGTGATAATAGGGGTAAAAGACACGAAATACCTTTTCAAAGGATTTCAATTTAGATTTATAAATTTTTCAAGACATACAGGTAACTTAAACCAATGGCATGTGGACTATGTTCATTTGGCCAGAAACAGAAAAGCGGGTTTGAATTATTACGATGACATAGCTATTCAAAGCAGACCATCGTCATTGCTTAAAAATTATTTCCAAATGCCGTATGACCATTTTCAAGTTGATTCAGCAAATCAAAAAGCAAAATTTATTTTTGTAAATGCTTCCAATTTACATAATGTTATAAAAAATGTTCAAGCTCGCCACATTGAATCAAGCAAAGGAACCACCATCGTTAGTACAGATTATAATGCCAATAACGCCAATGTGCCTGCTCAAGACAGCGCCAAACGAAGGTTTCAGGGATTCAATTTAAATAATCTTACAGGTTCCCCGGTTGTGATTAAGCGAGTTTATGAAATTCGTGAATCAGGAATTGCTTCAAAATATTCAGCCAATGACAAAATTACCGTTTATCAGGAATTTGGTAGCTGTTATGCCTACGATGATGGAACCGCTGAATATGGATTTGGCTATGATGATGATGTAATTGATCCTTTTTATAAAGGAGCAATAGCCTATAAATTTAACCTCACCAAAGCCGATTCACTATGGGCTATTGGTATGTTTTTTAACCGTTCAGTAAAAAGCACTTCTGCTTTGCGATTTGATTTAAAAGTGTGGCAAAAAATTAGTCCATTAGGGCAAGGAAGAAATGCCGATGTAAGTTTAAAAACGATGACCAATCTAAGCCCGGTATTTACTGATACCATAAATGGTTACCATGTATTTTATTTGGATACGGCTCTATTTATCCCAAAAGGTGATTTTTACATTGGTTGGGAACAGGTGGGGAACAATCATTTGGATGTTGGATATGATATTAACAATGGCCATCATGATACAGAATCAAGCGATAACCTTTTTTGGGCTGATCGTGGGAACTGGACGGCAGTAAATTTTAAAGGGGCCTTAATGATGCGTCCTTATGTTGGCAAAAAAATAGGACTTGGAGAGGCTAAAGTTTCACAAATAATTGATCAATCAATTACATGTTATCCAAATCCTTTTATGAATAAAATCACCGTTGATACTAAAAAAGGCGTTTCAAATATCAAAGTTTATGACCTTTCAGGAAAACAAGTTGGTGAATCTTTTTCAAATGAAATAGATATGCAACTAGCTCAACCCGGGATATATTCTTTGGAAGTAACCACCAAAAACGGTGAAATTTTTCACCAAAAAATGGTAAAATTGCACTACTAATATTATGCAAACTATTTCTGTATCCGAATTAAAAGCCAGACTTGACAAAGGTGAAAATCCTATTATCATAGACGTACGTGAACCCTATGAATTTGAAGATTTTAACATTAATGGTCGCCTGATTTCTTTGGGAAATATTCAAGCAGCATTGCCTGATTTGGAAGAATATATGGATGATGAAATTATTATCCATTGCCACTCGGGTGCTCGAAGTGCTGCTGCTACTGATTTTTTAACCAAGCAAGGTTTTAAAAATGTAAAAAATCTTACAGGTGGTATGGTTGCTTGGAAAAATATGTTTTAATATAATGAGTTTGAAATTGATTATTGATACTTTTTAGTATGTTCAATATTCAAAGCTCTATTATTACCAAACAATTGAAATCACCTCGTACAATAATTTCTTTAATTTTTGGTGTATTTTTCTTCTTTCTTATTTTTTTTTTATGTACCTCAAATAATGAAAAAACTGAAGAACTCTTTTATTTGAATCACAATGATACGGTTGACTATGCTGGTTTAGCTACTTGTTCTTCATGTCATCAAGAAATTGCCAAAACTTTTCAGCACACAGGTATGGGAAGTTCGTTTCATTTTGCCACCCATCAAAAAAGTGCCGCTGATTTTTCAAAAAATCATGTTATTTATGACACTTTAAATGATTTGTTTTACAAGCCGTTTTGGAATAAAGAAGAGTTGTTTTTTATGGAATACAGGCTCGATGGAAAAGACACTGTTCACAAACGAATTGAGAAAATAGATTACATTATTGGTTCAGGTCAGCACACCAATTCGCATCTTATATTGCGAAATGGATTTGTATATCAAGCACCAATGACCTGGTATTCTCAGGAAAAACACTGGGGATTGCCACCCGGTTTTGAAAAAGGACGAAACTCAAAATTTGCTCGAATAATTGATGAGGAATGCATGAGTTGTCATAATTCGATGCCGAAAGTTGAGGCCGAAAGTAACAATAAGTTTGTAAGCATAGGCAAGGGAATTGATTGCGAACGTTGCCACGGACCAGGCGAGTTGCATGTTAATTTAAGACTAAAAGGTAAAACCATAAAAAGTAAGGAAGGCTTTGATAGAACTATCATCAATCCATCTAAATTAAGTTGGCAATTACAGGTAGATTTATGCCAACGCTGTCATTTGCAAGGTAACGCTGTATTGCAGGATGGCAAACGTTTTACTGAGTTTAAACCTGGCATGAAACTGTCGGATTATTTCAATGTTTTTATGCCGAATTATGAAAACAATGAATCGGGTTTTATTATGGCATCCCATGCCCAAAGACTTCAACTAAGCCAATGTTTTATAAAATCTAATAAAGGAGAGCAGAAACTCTCACTAACCTGCATAAATTGTCATAATCCTCATATTTCAGTTAAAGAAACCGGTAAAACTCAATTTAATAATGCTTGTCAAAAATGCCACAAGTCCGATGCTGAGTGCACCGCCAAGCCAGAATTGAAAAAAGAAAATGGAAATGACTGTGTAAAATGCCATATGCCCAAAAGCGGTACCGAAGATATTCCGCACGTAACTGTTCACGATCATTATATCCGAAAACCTGTTACCCAAGCCCTACCAAACAAAGGAAAGTTAAAAGGGTTGTATTGCATAAATAATGATAACCCAACCAAAGAAACAACAATAATAGCCTACCTGAGTTACTACGAAAAATTTAATCCTGATCCATTGTATTTGAAGGAAGCCCGAAAGCTTTTGGACAAAGCAAAGAATCCTGTTTTAGAAGTTTATTATTGGTATTTAAAAGGAAGCAACTTAAAAGTAATAGAAGCTTCAAAAAAAGCAGATGAAGCCAAATTTGATGCCTGGGGATTTTATAGAATAGGACAATCGTATTTAAACATATTACAATGGGAAAAAGCCGAAAACTATATCCAAAAGGCTTTAAAAATTCAGCCTAAAAATTTTGAGTTTATTTATAAGCTAAGTATTGTAAAACATGAATTAGGAAAAGGACTTGATGAAGAGCAAAATCTTAAAAGTGTTATTGCTCTAAATCCAAATCATACCCAAGCACTTAATAATTTGGGATACTTGTATTTTAAATCGGGTGAACTGAGCAAGGCCAATTCTTACTATTTGCGAAGTTTAACCACAAATCCAGATTTTTTACCCGTGTTAAAAAATTTAATGGATTACTATCTTTCAACAGGGAATAAAATTAAGGCTCTTGGCATTGCCAGAAGAATTTTGAAACTTGAGCCTGGGAACAAAGTTGTTAAAGAATTTATAGAAACAAACTCTTAAAAATCAGATTAACAAAAAGTTTTCAGATTTATTTCACATTTGTCTTTTAAATTATACATTTATTTATAATTTTGCTCTGCAAACCAGCCTGTCGCTTTTGGTAATGTTTAGGCATTATTGAGGGAGGAAAGTCCGGGCAACACAGAGCAGCATACTTTTAGAAATGAAAGGTTTCGGGATAAAATCCGAAAACAGAAAGTGTTACAGAAAATGACTACCTGCGTTTCGCAAGAAACAAAGGAAAAGATGAAAACGCGGAGTAAGAGCCCACGCAACTTGCAGTGATGTATGGTTGGAAAAAACCTTATGCGTTGTAAGACCATGTAAACCGTGTATTTAGGGTTGCTCGCCCTATTTAGCCAGTAATGGTTAAAGACAAGGAGGGTAGGTCGCATAGATAAATGACAGGCATCGTAACCGAAAGGTTAAGATACAGAACCCGGCTTATCGGTTTGCACTTTTTTTGAATAAATAGAATAAAAATAAAATGTCAAGAATATTAATAGTAGACGACGAAGCCAGTATTCGGGAAACGCTAAAAGAAATACTTACCTATGAAGGCTATGAAATAGATGTAGCTGAAGATGGTGCGCAAGCCTTGGACATGCTCCGCAAAACAGAGTATGATGTAGCAATTTGCGACATAAAAATGCCAAAAATTGATGGCCTTGAACTTTTGGAAAGAGTAAAAGGGGTGGCTGACGATGTTTCGTTTATTATGATTTCAGGACATGGAACCATAGAAACTGCATTAGAAGCTACCAAACGTGGAGCCTATGATTTTATCGCCAAACCACCAGATTTAAACAAACTTTTAATCACTGTAAGAAATGCTTGCGAAAAAAATAATTTGGTTATTGAAACCAAAGTATTAAAACGTAAAATTTCAAAAACCCGGGAAATTATTGGTGATTCACCGGCAATTATAAAAATAAAACAAACCATTGAAAAAGTTGCCCCAACTGATGCCCGTGTTATGATAACCGGCCAAAATGGTACCGGAAAGGAATTGGTTGCAAGATGGCTTCACGAAAAAAGTAATCGCTCAAACATGCAAATGGTAGAGGTAAACTGTGCTGCCATACCCGCCGAATTGATAGAGAGTGAATTATTCGGTCATGAGAAAGGAGCTTTTACTTCTGCTATAAAACAACGAATTGGACAATTTGAAAGAGCAGATGGTGGAACTATATTTTTGGATGAAATAGGCGATATGAGTCTTTCGGCACAAGCCAAAGTTTTAAGGGCTTTGCAGGAAAATAAAATAACAAGAGTAGGTGGTGAGAAGGAAATAGAAGTAAATGTAAGAATAATTGCCGCTACCAATAAAGATTTGCGAAAAGAAATAGATGCCGGCAATTTTAGAGAAGATTTATATCACAGATTAAGTGTTATCTTAATTCACGTACCTAGCTTAAATGAACGCACAGAAGACATTCCATTATTAGCAGAAAAATTTGTTTCGGATATATGCGAAGAAAACGCTATGCCCCGCAAACAGTTGACTTCAGGAGCAATGAATGAGTTAAAAAACATAACCTGGAGTGGAAACATTCGGGAGCTTAGAAACGTAATCGAGCGTTTGGTTATACTTTGTGGTGATAAAATAACGGAAACAGATATTATAAATTTTGCAAACCCAATGGGTGGTAAATCTGTAAATCTTGAAGACATCGTTAATCAATATGAAAAATTTCAAGATTTTAAAGACTTTGCTGAACAAGTTTTTATTGATACTAAGCTGAGGAAAAATGCTTGGAATGTAGCCAAAACAGCTCAGGAAATTGATATTCAACGCAGCCATCTTTACAATAAGATTGAGAAGTTTAGCTTAAAGAGAAAAGGAACTTAATCAATTAGGAATTGTCTCAGTCTCATTTATTCATGCGTCAGCCGTCCCCCTTGGAAGGGGGCAGGGGGATGCGTTTCCTCCCCGACCAATGTTTCACCATTACAACAAGAACCTAAAAAAGTTTGCCCAATCGCATCGAAACCACAGCACTAAAGCTGAAGTAAGATTGTGGTGCGAATTGCTAAGAAACAAACAAATGCAAGGTTTTTCGTTTTTAAGACAAAGGTCAATAGACAAATACATTGCTGATTTTTTTTGTAGAGATTTAAAGTTGATTATTGAGGTAGATGGTTGTTCGCATGGTATTGAAAAAATTTATATTAAAGATAATGTAAGGGAGAAAAGGCTAAATGAATTAGGGTATTCCATTTTAAGATTTAAGGATGAAGAGGTAATGAACGACATTCATAATGTAGGATTAAGAATTGAAAACTGGATTAATGGTGATAAAATCATCCCCCAACCCCCTTCGAAGGGGGACAAGGCTTTGACACAAAATTCTGATAATTTTGAAGCAAGTGAAGACCACCTAAATTCAGACATTACCCCGATACTAATCCCTGCAAACCAACAGTTAGAGCCAAAAGATGAAACTTCTCAAATAAGTTTAGCAGTTCGTTTGCTAATGTTAGGTAATGTTGTAGCCATCCCAACGGAAACGGTTTACGGATTGGCAGCTAATGCTCTGAACGAAGAAGCTGTTACTGATAGTTTTAAAATTAAAAACCGTCCATTTTTTGATCCGTTAATAGTTCATATTTCTGACATAAAGGAAGTAGGTAAGTACACAACCTCATTTTCTGAAAAAGCACACAAACTTGCGGAAGCCTTCTGGCCTGGACCTTTAACGCTAATACTGCCCAAAAGCGAAATAATTTCCGACATGGTTACCTCAGGTTTACAATTCGTAGGATTGCGAGTTCCCAATCATCCCCTAACGTTAAATTTATTAAAACAACTTCCTTTTCCATTGGCAGCTCCCAGTGCTAACCCTTTTGGATATGTAAGCCCAACCACAGCAAAGCATGTGAAAGAACAATTAGGAGATAAAGTTTCCTATATATTGGATGGAGGACCATGCGAAGTTGGTCTTGAATCTACGATTGTTATGTTTGAAGACGAAGAAAATGCGACCATTTTGAGACTTGGGGGATTAAGTATTGAAGCTATTGAAAACTGCATAGGGAAAGTTTCTCTAAATATAGCCTCCCATTCTAAACCCAATTCACCCGGGCAATTGGATAAGCATTATGCCACCCGTACGCCTTTAAAACTTATCACCGAAATTGATTTTAACACAATTGATATTACAAAAACTGGATCCATTACATTCCATGCCCCATTTGTTTTTTTACCTATAGAAAACCAAAGAGTATTATCTCAAAATAAATCAACGGAAGAAGCAGCACATAATCTTTTTGCTGCCATGCGTGAGCTGGATAATTTAAATTTGGAACTAATTATTACGGAAAATTTCCCTCCCAATGGATTGGGACCGGCAATAAATGACAGGCTGAACAGAGCGAGGGGATAGAGAAACTCTTACCCCAAACTTTGCAGCTTATACAACGAATAATAAATCCCTTCTTTCTTTATTAAATCGGTATGTGTTCCTATTTCTACTATTCTTCCATGTTCCATCACTACTATTTTATCAGCATTTTGAATAGTGCTTAATCGGTGAGCAATAATTATAGAGGTGCGATTCTCCATCAATTTTTCAAGGGCATCATTCACTAGTTTTTCTGATTCTGAATCCAAAGCGGAAGTGGCCTCATCTAATACAAGTATTTCAGGATTACTAAGTATAGCTCGTGCTATGGTTAATCGTTGCTTTTGTCCACCCGAAAGTTTGCCTCCCCTCTCCCCCACTATGGATTGATAACCGTCTTCCAAAGGTTCAATAAATGAATGGGCATTGGCTTGTTTGGCGACCTCTATCATTTGCTCATCGGTAGCATAAGGATTCCCTAACTTTAAATTACTTTCCACACTATCATTAAATAATATTGGCTCTTGGGTAACAACCGCGAGTTTATTTCGATACCCTCTTAGCGACATTTTTTTAATATCTACACCGTCATAAAGAATTTCACCTGAAACCGGGTCATGAAACCGCAATACCAAATCAGCCAAAGTAGACTTTCCTGCTCCGGAACTTCCAACCAATGCTACTTTTTCTCCTTTATGAATAACTAAATTAATTTCTTTAAGAATTGGAGTTCCCGGATTGTAGTGAAATGAAACATTCTTAAAAACAATGCTCTCTTTAAAATCTTGAACTTCTAACGTATCAGGCATTTCATGAATACCATCCTCGGCCTGAAGCACCTCATTAATTCTTTCCATAGATGCCATTCCTTTTTCGAGTCTGAAATAACTTTCGCTCAAAGCCTTTGCCGGGGGTATTAACTGGCTAAACATAGCAATGTACATAATGAACATTTCACCACTTAACCCAAAATTATTGTTTAAAATTAATCTTCCAGCAAATACTAAAATTGATGACATAACAATGGAACCCATAAACTCACTAAGAGGAGATGCAGCATACTCCCGTTTCAAAACTTTTTTTGTTAATCGAAAATGGTCGTTGTTCTTTTCGTCAAAATGGGATGAACTTTTTCCCTCTGCATTAAAAGCTTTAATAATTTTTATTCCACCCAAGGTTTCTTCAAATTGAGAAATTACATCTCCCAATTTTTCAGTTCCCAAACGGGCTGCTTTTTTCAATTTTTTTGCAAGCCGGCTTATAACATAACCGCTTATTGGCAATACTATTAAAACAAAAAGAGTGAGTTGCCAACTGATATAAAACAACAAACCAAAGGGAATAAGCAGCATAAACGGATGTTTTAAAACCATTTCCAAAACACCTATAAAACTCCATTCAACTTCGCGAACATCGTTGGTAGCGCGGGTTATTAAATCCCCCTTTCGTTCAGAAGAATAAAAACTCATTGGAAGTTTTAAAAGTTTGTGAAACATAAGCTCACGCAAATGACTTGATATTCCGGCCCGCATGTGTGATAACCCGGTAAATGCTATGAACAAGCTTAAATTTTTTAGCAAAAACATAACAACCAGCATGCAGGAAAAAAATACAAGCGAATAAAAACTTCCCCATTCTATAATTTGCAACTTTAGCCAGGCATTTGCCTCATTTACCAAACCCACTTGGCCGGCCAAAGATGGTTTTTGATTGGCTGATGATGGATTTAAATTAAAAATAATTTGTAAAAAAGGTACCACCGTCATGATGGAAAAGGCTCCAAACAAGGATGCAAGAATATTGAAGCTTGCAAACCTAAGCCTGTGCATCGGAAACTTATTGGAAAACGAAAAGAGGTAACGAATATTTTTCAAATCGGTGGCAAAGGTAACTTATGTAATGCTAAATTTATTTTTGTTTTTGTCATTCCGACGATAGGAGGAATCTAATCTAAGGAGCTGAGATTCCTCGTACCTCGAAATTACAAACTCTGAAATAGCTTACAACTTTACAAACCTAGAAGTATATATCCTTTCATTGGCCTTTACCTTTAAGCAATAAATACCATTGGGCAATTCTGAAATATCAATTTTATTAGAATCAGGATTTTCATTTACTAAAAATTGGCGACCGGCAAGGTCTATTATTTCATAAGCTTGCGCATTTTGAACATCAGCAATAATAAAATTTGAAGCCGGATTAGGATAAACCTTTATCATTCCCTTATCCGATTTACTAACTGATTCAATAGGAACTTCGAATAAATTATCCAAACAAAAATAGGCCGGGGTATTCATTCCAAAAGTACCTACATCGGTTGATTCTAATTGAAACTCCATACGAACAATGTTCTTTTTAAATCCACGGCTAATGTAAGGAGTCCAGTTTTTATTTAAATAGCTTCGGTTCATCCTAAAATCTGCCAAAGCCATTTCATCATTCATATCATCCAATCCCAAAGTATCTACCGGAATATTGTTATCGTCATAACCGATAACAAATAGTCTTAAAAAATCGGGCTCGGTTCCCATTGGTCCGCCAAATTTTTTACTAAATCCATCTCCATATTTCATTGATTTATAGGTATACGTATTATTCGTGTATGAAAATCTAAAGTAGGTTACTGGCCAACCTCCTCGTTTATATGGCAAACGAATAACGCTTCGCCCGTAAGAAACGGCAAAACTGCTATCCTTATAAAATTTTGTACTTGCCCCGTTGGCAGTTATTGCACTGTATTGTGCATCATATCCCGATTTTGTGGTATCAATATTTTTGCTAACTGCCCAACCACTAAACGACCCCCATTGTGTGTTGTAGCTGTTTTCAAAATACAATTTACCATATGCAAAACCTCCTGAAGTATCATTTTGCCCATCCCAAACATTGCCTTTTGTAAAAAATTCAGAATTATTAAAAAATAACCCCGGGTTCATATTTAAATCTGTAGAAGCGACGGCATTAAAATCATCAATAGCTACATAAGTTGGTGTATTAATGCCAAATGACCCCACATCACTGGATTCGAACGAAAGAATTAAACTGTCAGAGGCTTTAAAATTTCCTAAATCAACCCACGTCCATTTATTCAAAATATAATCCTTTGAATTATCATCATTCTGAAAATCGGCTAAATAAAACAACATAGAATCTGATTTATTGGCTCCCGAATAGCTTATCACCTTTAGTCTATACCAATCTTTATCGTTTCCTGAAGTTCCTCCAAACTTTTTAGAAAATGCCGAACCTGCTTTAATTGTTTTATAGGCATAAGTGGTGTTGGTTACATAAAATCCTGTTAGTTTGGTAGTTTTTTCAGGTACTATAGTTCCTCCTAAAAAACAAACCGCATAATTTTTTGTACCATTAATTCCACCACCAGTTATACTACTATATTCATTGGTAAAACTATTAGTAATCGTATCTGTCATATTCGAAACTGATATTCCCGTCCATACTTTCCATGCGGTGTCATAAGTATTTTTATACTCAAAATGTCCGTTCCAAAAGCCACCTTTCAGGTCGCTACCATTGTAATATCCATTTGACTTTAATGGAATCACATCAAAGGTTGACACATTGGTACGCATTTCATTTTGTGCCAATGCAGAGATACAAAAAGCCACAATTACTAAAAGAGTTAAAATTGATTTATACATTTTTTTATTATTAAGTTATTATTTATTGCGTAATTAGAGGGTGAGTTTAAAATAACTTGATAACTCATTAACCTAATAACTGCTTTAGCTAACTAAAATCCAAAAAAGACTAATAATACAAAGTATCAGACCTTTTCAGCTTTTGTTCCCGAAAGCTTCTAAAATATGTTTGATTGTGGTAGGTTTTCTGACTTACTCCTGTTTTTTACTGCCTTCCCAATCTTTTGCCGTTGCTTTAAAGCAACGGTAATAAATCAGTGGCTTTGAATGTAAAAAACATTGACGGAGCTTACAGCATCGGGCAATGTTCCGGATTTTCACCGGATTCCCTTTTAATTCAGCATTTGCTAAAATGCCAAACCCAAAATCAATGGCAAAAGTAAATTTTTATTTGAGAATACTTCATAGTTATTATTCTTTTACAACTAAATACGAATATTAAAACTAAAAGGTTGGAAAAGTGTTATAATAATTCAAAAAATATGGTTGTAAAATCTCACTTTTATGTCATCAAAAAATAACCTTATATTTGAAAAACAGGAAGCCAGATTTTAAACCACTATCCTTTTAGCTTGGAAAGAATTAAAAATATATTTACTCTATTTCTATTTTGGGCTATTTCAATAAACAGCCAAGCCCAAAAATTTGAGTGGGTTAATTTTTTTCAAGGACAAAATATACAGGCTCCAGTATCCTTGAGTGTGGATTCTTCCGGAAATCAATATGCTTCGTTTTATTTTAAGGATCAAATAAAATTTAAATCCATTACTGTAACTAAAAATAATTATCAATCTGGCCTGGTTTTAAAACAAAATTCGGAAGGTAAGGTACTGTGGTATAAAGTTATTGAAGGAATAAGACAGGATTTGTATACGCTTGATTCCAAATTTAATAGCAAAGGTAATCTTATTGTTCTTGTAACAGCCTCAGGACCATCAATCCTGGTAGGATCTGATACTTTAAAACGAAATGGATCGGGTACTAATTATGCATTTTATCTCTTGGAATTTAACGATACCGGAAAATTAATAAATGGAAACCATTTGATTGATGGCGTTTTTTACGGTTTTAATGTTGGAAGAATATTAGCATCTGACAAAAATGATAATTTGTACCTTGTAAATGCCTATACTGGACAAGTACAAGTGTATGATTCTAGCGGTACGAATAATATAGGTTCATCCACTTCAGGTGCCAGGAATATTATTTTCAAATTTTCAAGATCAGGAAAGAAATTGGAATGGACGAGTACTTTGCCCTATTCAGGTCTTTTAGTGTATAATATAAAGGTTGATATTCATGAGAATGTTTATGCAGCCACCTATTGGACAGCATCAAGTTCGACGACATTTACATTTAAAGGCCAAACTATGCGCAATCCACAAACTGCCACAGGCGCTATATTTGTTTGGGATAAAAAGGGGAACGATAAAAGCTTCTTTTGTATTAAAGCCTCTGATAAAAATAGCGTTATTTACGATATTGCAGTTTACGATAGCAATTCTGTGTTCATTTCAGGTGCATATCAGGGAGATTCAGCATTGTTTGAGACAGTTTGGGAAAAAAATAACAAATTGGGGGGATACCTCTTTTATGCGCGATATGATATCAACGGAAAACTGAAGTGGGTAAATGTAGAAGATACCAGCTATTCAACGATAATTTATCCTAATAAATATTATTGTGGTATAACTAATTATAAGGATGCTTTTTTTTATCTATCTTATTATATGCCATATCATTATAGTGACCCGGTAATATTTGACGGACAAAAATATGAGGCCAAGCCCAATGGCTATGGATTAAATCTTAAAGTTGATGACAAAGGAAATATTCTTTGGGGATACCGCACATTATATCCTTTTTCTTCCATGGGTACTGATGCAAATGATAATTTATATTTTCAGGGCCGTTGGGATGGGGATACCATTAAATTTAATAATATTAAAGCCTATCCAAATGGAACCGATGGTTTTTTAGGTAAAACTACCGATTATTCCATTACCAGAGGAGAGGTATATGCTGGCCCTTATTGCGCTGGAGACACAATTATAGTTCCATTTACAAAAAAAGGAGATTATGATACATCCAATTATTTCATAGCAGAATTGAGCGATGAATTTGGAATTTTTGAAGGAAATGAAAGGGAACTTGGCAGAATAAAATCAACAAGAGACTCAGTGGTAATTGGAAAGTTGCCGCTTTTCAAAACTGCTTCTTCAGCCAATTATCGCATTCGAATTATTAGTACCAACCCAATTGTACAAAGCTATTATAGATTTGATAAACTTCGTTTATTGATATACTCAGTTGATAAAGCCGACCCTGGACCCGCAGAAACTATCTGTTATGGAGATTCAATAAAACTAAGTACTTACGGTGGTACCAAATGGACTTGGAGTCCAAAGTACAATATGACAGATTCAACAGCGAGGCAACCTTTTGTTTGGCCAATAAAAGACACCGTTTACAAAATTATAATTGCCGATAGCAGCGGATGCGGTGAAGCGGACACAGCTTTCAAACAAATTTATATACGTGAACCCATTAAGTTATCTATAGTTTTTTATGATACCATTGTTTGCGATACATCTCTATTGAAGCTTCCTATGGTTTTTGCCGGAGGAGATTCTGCCAATTATCAGTGGAACGCTTTTAACATTTCAGCATCTACAAATGTTTGGAATTTAATTAATTCAGGAAAATCAAAACGATTGGACACCCTATTTCATTATCCAAAACCAACACTTTCCACTGGGCAAAAAATTGCGATTGTTCTTGATGATAATTGCACAAACAAAAAGGATACAGCTTTTTTAAATATCTATTTACTAAAACCGAGTAAAATTGCTAATAAATTAAGAGATACTTTGGTTTGTTATAATGCTGTAATTAGTAGGAAAGCTAAAGTGAATTACCCAAACAGTAATTATCAATGGCAATGGTTGGATTTAAACCAAAACAAAGTTATTTCCGCTAATGATTCTATCTATTTTAATGCCACAGCCAATACCAAAATCAGATTGACATTAACCAATGGTTGCACTTCAGATACCGGTATTTTTTTAATTCAAGTTAACACACCTATCAAAGCACAATTGCTGAACGGTGGTCGAAATTTGAATGACACAACCTTATGCTTTGGACAATCCTTAAACCTTAAATCAAATTTTTCCGGAGGCTCAGGAGTTGGAATAAAAAGAGAATGGTTTTTTGATGGAAAATTGGTATCCAACACGGATAATTTTTCAATGCAATCCACCAGTTATTTCACCAACACAAGAGGAGTAAAACAAATAATTCATGTATTAAAAGATAATTGTACTCCCTTGGGAGATAGTGTTTCAAAAATAATTACTGTAGTAGAATCTCCTAATTCAAATTACAGTTATCGAACGGTATGTAGCCGAACATTAACCGATTTCAAATTCACTGGGTCAGTTCCTGCTTCACCAATAACCAATTCATATAATTGGAGTTTTGAAGGTGAAGGCACATCTAATGTTGAAAACCCCTCAAAACTTTTAAGCATTACAGGAAAAAGAAAAGTAATATTAGACGTAATTTCAAGCAATGGATGCAAAGACCAAATAACCAAAATAGTAGAAGTTAAAAAGCAACCCAAGGCCGATTTTACATTTAGAGACGTTTGTGAAAATGACAGTGCTGTATTTACAAATTTTTCAAAAGATGCCTCAAGCTACAGCTGGAATTTTGGAGATGGTAAAGAATCAAAAAATCAAGATGTAAAACACAAATACCCAAACGGTGTAAACCCCAAAACATATAATGTAAAATTGGTAGCTTTGGCAAAAGATGGTTGCTCTGATTCTATAGCCAAAACTATTTCAGTTGTAGAATCACCCATAGCAGATTTTAGTTTTGGGATATTGTGTAGCCGAACAATAACAGAGTTTAAATTTACAGGAACAAAACCATCCAATCCAGTTGTCACCACATTTTACTGGAACTTAAACAATGAAGCCAATTCTGTTCTGGAAAATCCCTCTCAACAGTTTAGCATTGGTGCTAAAAAAATAAATTTAAAAGTAATGTCCAATAGCGGATGTTCGGATATTTTAACAAAAGTTATAGAAATAAAACCCCAAGCTACAGCAGATTTTTCAACGAATGATGTTTGTGAAAGTGATAGTGTAATTTTTAAAAATCTTTCAACCGATGCTACCGGCTACCTTTGGAAATTTGGGGATGGACAAACGGTTGATACAAATTCTTCTTTTTCCACCCAAAAACATAAATACCAAATCTCGAGCACTACCACTTACAATGTAACTTTGGTAAGCCAAGTAACCGGTGGCTGTGCTGATTCTATTGTAAAAGCAGTAACAGTAAATGCCAATCCAAAATCCGGTTTCACTTATTCAAATAATCAAAATACGGTATGGTTTAAGGCCGATGAAACCGCCACGTCCTATAAATGGTATTTTGGAAATGGGGATAGTGCAACTGCAAGTAATAAAGATTTTAGTTATACGTATTCTAAAAATCCAAGTGGATATACAGTTTGTTTAATAGCTAAGAACGCTGCAGGCTGTGTTTCAAAATCATGTAAAGAATTGTTTGCTTCTGCAGGTATTTCTTCTTTATCAGAAACTTTTGGTATAAAAATTTACCCTAACCCAAATTTAGGAAACTTTACTATTGAAATTGAGAATCCTGCGGATGAAGGCTCGATTGAGGTTTACAATTCAGTCGGTGAATTAGTTAAAAAGGTTGAAAGGGTTGGAAAAGTGACTTTGGTAGATTTAGATGTTGAATCAGGCATCTACTTGGTGAAAGTGAAAAATGGGGGATTGATCTGGAACAAAAAAGTTTCAGTTGGCGGAAAAAGCAATCGATAAAGTTCAATTCTTGAACTTAAGTGCAATTCATGTCTAAAAATCATTAAAATTTGTGGAATTCGTGTCCCTCTAATTTTTGTATTTTTGCCAAAACTTCTATCACCTTGACGGCAATATCAAACCCAGCAATCTTAATTCTTGAAGACGGTACAAAATTTAATGGAAAAGCCATTGGAAAAATAGGAACCACCACCGGCGAAATCTGTTTTAATACAGGAATGACCGGTTATCAGGAAGTATTTACCGACCCCTCTTATTTTGGGCAAATGCTTTTGGCTACCAACGACCACATTGGAAACTATGGTGTTAAAAATGAAGAAGTAGAATCAGATTCTATAAAAATTTCAGGACTTATTTGTAAAAACTTTGCCAACTATCACTCACGGGCCGAAGCTGACAAAAGTTTAAACGATTATTTTATTGAAGGTAACCTTGTAGGCATTTCGGATGTAGACACCCGCCAGATTGTGAGACATGTTCGCAGCAAAGGTGCTATGAATTGTATTATATCCAGTGAAATATTGGATGAAGATGAATTAAAAACTCTTTTAAAGAAAGTGCCATCCATGGAAGGTCTTGAATTGGCCTCAAAGGTTTCAACTACCAAACACTATTTTTATGGTAATCCTGAATCTACCTATAAATTAGCCGTTTTGGATTTAGGTGTAAAAACCAATATTCTTAGATGCTTTGCCGAGCGGGATTGCTACATGCAAGTTTTCCCGGGTAACACAAGTTTTGAAACCATGATGAAATGGAATCCCGATGGATTCTTTATTTCCAATGGACCTGGCGACCCAGCTCCAATGGATTATGCTATAAAAACCGTTAAAGAAATTTTAGAAGCCGATAAAAAAGTATTTGGTATTTGCCTTGGGCTTCAAATAATGGCTGAAGCCGTTGGCATGAAAACCTTTAAAATGCACAATGGTCACAGAGGATTAAACCATCCGGTAAAAAATTTGGTAACAGGCAGAAGCGAAATAACCTCTCAAAACCATGGATTTGCCGTAAACCCAAACGGTCCGGGTATAGAAAATGTTGAGATTACACATATCAACTTAAACGATAATACCATTGAAGGAATAAGAGTAAAAGGTAAACAAGCTTTTGCGGTGCAATACCATCCTGAAAGCAGCCCTGGGCCGCATGATTCAAGGTATTTATTTGATGATTTTGTAAAAGTATTAAGTGAAAAGTGAAAAACTAAAAGTGTTTCACATCATTATAAATATTATATCTCCTCAACTATTAGCTTTTAGTTTTTAACTTTAAACTCAAAAAAATGTCGATAATAACAGAAGTATTTGCCCGCCAGATTTTAGATTCGAGAGGTAACCCAACTGTGGAAGCCGAAGTAGTAACCGAAAACGGTATTGTAGGCCGAGCAGCTGTTCCATCAGGAGCATCTACCGGAATACACGAGGCCATGGAATTGCGTGATGGCGATAAATTCAAATACATGGGAAAAGGTGTGCTAAAAGCGGTTGAAAATATCAACTCGGTAATAAATGATGCCCTTGTAGGAGAATATGTTTTTGACCAAAATGATATTGACCGAATCATGTTGGATTTGGATGGCACTGATAATAAAAGTAAACTTGGCGCTAATGCTATTTTAGCTGTATCAATGGCTGTAGCCAAAGCCGCAGCTGAAGAGGCCGGACAACCGCTTTACCGCTACATTGGTGGCGTAAATGCCAATACCTTGCCAATTCCTTTAATGAATATTTTAAACGGAGGAAGCCATGCTGACAACAGTATCGATTTTCAAGAGTTTATGATTATGCCGGTAAATGCACCTACTTTTTCTGAATCATTAAGAATGGGCGTGGAGGTTTTTCATCATCTAAAAAATGTATTAAAAAGTAAAGGTTATAGCACCAATGTGGGTGACGAAGGAGGTTTTGCCCCTAATATAAAATCAAACGAAGAAGCGATTGAAACGGTTTTGCAAGCCATTGAAAAGGCTGGTTACCGCCCGGGAGAAGATATTTACATTGCTATGGATGCAGCCGTTAGCGAAATGTATAATCCTGAATCGGGAATTTATACTTTTCATAAATCGGATAACCGAAGAATGAATTCGGCCGAATTAGCAGCTTATTGGACTGAATGGACTTCTAAATATCCTATTCTTTCTATAGAAGATGGATTGGCTGAAGATGATTGGGACGGCTGGAAATTATTAACCGAGGCGATAGGAAATAAGGTGCAATTGGTAGGAGATGATTTATTTGTAACCAATGTAAAACGCTTGCAAATGGGCATTGACCAAAAAGTTGCTAACTCTATTTTGGTAAAAGTAAACCAAATAGGTAGTCTTACTGAAACCATTAACACGGTGAATTTGGCCACAAAAAATAGCTATACCAACATAATGAGCCACCGAAGCGGTGAAACAGAAGATACAACCATTGCTGATTTGGCTGTAGCATTAAATTCTGGTCAAATAAAAACAGGCTCTGCTTCACGTACCGATAGAATTGCTAAATACAATCAACTTATTCGTATTGAAGAAGAATTGGGTGATTCAGCTTATTTCCCCGGGAAAAATTTTAAGTTTATTAAATAAAAAAAGTTTGACATTAGATTTTTAGATATTAGAAGCTTAACATCAAAACAAATTCTTACAATTAAAAATCTAACTTCTAATTGTCTAAAAATCTAACATCTCTTATGGCCAATTTTGAAACTATCCTCACCCCTGCCCTACTACCTCAATATGATTTAAAGGGGAAAACGGTTGTGGTTATAGACATTCTCAGAGCTACAAGTTCCATTTGTGTTGGATTCAATTCAGGAGTAACTCTTTTTCGCCCGGTTGCCCATCCTGAGCAAGCTTTGGTTTTGGAAGAAGATGGATTTATAGCAGCTGCTGAAAGAAATGGTCAAAAATTGGAAGGTTTTTCTATGGGAAATTCTCCGTTTGATTATTTAAATACAGATTTAAACGGTAAGCAAGTGGCCATTACCACAACAAACGGGACTCGTTGTTTGCATTTAAGCTATGAAGCTGCCGAAATTCTTATTGGCTCATTTTTGAACCTGCAAGCCGTGGCTGATTATTGTAAAAAACAGAATCGCGATGTTATAGCTTTTTGTGCCGGATGGAAAGATAAATTTAATTTGGAAGACACACTCTTTGCAGGGGCATTAGCTCAGTTGCTGCAAAATGATTTGGTAATTGAATGTGATTCTACATTAGCTGCAATGGATTTGTTTGATAAAGCTAAAACAGACCTTTCAGGTTATATCAAAAAAGCATCCCACGCCCAAAGGTTCGAGCGGTTGGGAATTGAAAAAGACATTGATTTTTGTATGCAACAATCGATTTATAACATTGTTCCACGCATTGTTGGTGAGGATTTAAAATTATAATTAACGTCAATTAATCTTCACTGGCCACACCTGCGGTTACCGCTTTTGGCTTTATACCTTCCATCAAAGTCATCAGATCATCCTGCTTTATAAAACCACCTCTCACAGTATTGGCAAAAACTATAATGCATTTGTCTTTATTTTTCCATCTCACAAAGTAAGCCTTAAATCCTTGCCACCAGCCGTTGTGATAAATAATTGTATCATGATTATCGTAGTAGCGAATTCTCCAGCCATACCCATAATAATCCTTTGTTGGGCGGCAGGGAGTATGCGGTGTACAGGCGTTTTGCAATGTTGAGGGTGATATTAAAAGATTTTTGCGTAAAGCTTGGTCAAATTTCAGCAAATCATATACTGTTGTGTAAACACCTTTGTCGCCCATGGTTCCATTTTGGTAGTTGTAAGGAAAAATACTGTAGGGCCCATTATGACCTTGAACCAATTGGGTTGTAAGCGACATCTTTGGTGTAAAAATATAAGAATTATTCATTCCAATTACTTTAAACACCGAATCTTCCATATACCTTTCAAAAGGCAGCTCCGTTACTTTTTCAACAATTAATGCTAAAAGTACATAGTTGGTATTACTGTATTTATAGCGTGATTCAGGTCTGAATTCTAACCCTGGCCTATACCGTTTTAGCATCCATAACACATCATTATTAGTTAAGTAACGGTATTTTGTCTTACAATAATTATCGGCAAAATACATATAGTTTGGTATGCCGCTTTTATGAGATAAAAGTTGAGCTACCGTTATTTGCTTGTAAGGAAACCCGTCTAAAATTTGATAAACGTAAGTATTCAATTCAAATTTCTTTTGATCAATCAAACTTAATACCGTATAAGCAGTTAACGTTTTTGATACTGAAGCTATTTGAAAAGGGAGGTCTGGGTTTAATTTCGTTTTTAATTTTCCATTAGCGTAGCCATAACTATTGGTATAATATTTCCCACTATCGTAAAATAATATTGCCCCACTGAATAATCCTTGGTAATATCTGTTCTTAAAAAAGTTATCAATTACTTTGGCTTTGTGAGCACTAAATGTTGAATCAAAGTCATAAACCGGTGGCTCTGTAGGTTTGTTTAAAACCTGAGTTGATGCTTTATTTGAATTGGTATTGGAACAGTAAATTCCTGAAATTAATACCAAAGTAACTATAAAAAATTTGTTTATACGAATCAATTGGGAAGGGTAAAATTATGAAACGCAAAGAAACGGTAATTTAATTTTTTTTAATTGAAAGTTAAGGTTTACATAACCCCAAATTATTAACACCTTACAGGTTTTTAGTACATAAATAAGATGTGACAGATTCCTTATTAAAAAAATCTATACTGAATAGAGATAAAATATCTCACTAGCCTCCATTAAATTCGCGTCTTGAAGTTTTTCATTTTTAAACTACACGTATTTTTCTTTTTCTTATTAGGATTAGGCTTAAATGGCTTTTCCCAGAATGTATATCGTGTTTATTTTACAGATAAAAAAGGGAGTGATTACAACCCTTTCGAATATCTTCATCCCAAAGCCATTGAACGCAGGATACTTCATGGTCTTGACATTTATAATAGTTCGGATTATCCTGTTTCAAAATTATATTTAGAAGAAATAATTAAACTTGCGGATTCAATAAAAGGGAGCAGTCGTTGGATGAATGCTGCATTTCTTTATGCCTCAGACGAAAATATTGAAAAAATAAAAAAACTTCCTTTTATCAAAACAATAGAAATAGTTTTGCCATTAAAGCAAAATGTTCTTACCAATTTTAAGGCTGCCAATGATTTTGATACCATACCTGCTGAAACCCAGAAGCAATTGCTAGCGGCGCAGTTAGAACGAATGAATGGTGCCATTTTAAAGGAAAATAATTTGGATGGTAAAGGTGTAAGAATAGCTATACTTGACGTAGGCTTTAAAACCTATAGCTCAAGTCCTGCCTTCGAAAAAATTCGTGAAAGAGGTGGAATTGTAGCTACTTATGATTTTGTAAAAAAACGGACTGAAGTTAATATTGGAATGATGCATGGCACCAATGTTTTTTCATGCATTGCAGGGCAAGTTGGCCCTAATCAAATGGGCTTGGCAACTGGTGCTGAGTTTTTATTGGCTCGAACGGAAAGCTTCACCGAATTTTTTAACGAGGAGGAATACTGGCTTATGGCTGCCGAGTGGGCTGATAAAAATGGGGTTGATATTATTAACAGTTCATTGGGTTATACTATACAACGCTATTTGCCCGAAGATATGGATGGAAAAACAACCTTTGTTAGTCGTGCCGCACAATTAGCAGTTGACAAAGGAATTTTAGTCGTTAGCTCCGCCGGAAATGAAGGCACAGGAAAATGGAAACGGGTAGCTGCACCCGGAGATGCTGCCGGAGTATTAACTGTTGGTGGAATTGACCCAACTACAGGAATCCATAGTGATTTTAGCTCCTATGGTCCATCATGGGATAAAAGGCTAAAACCGGAGGTATGTGCTTATGGAACGGCTTTATTAGCAGGAAGAAATGGTTTTTCGGTTTCCGATGGAACTTCTTTTTCCTCGCCTCTGGTAGCAGGTTTTGCAGCGTGCTTAAAGCAACGCTACCCATACCTTAAAAATACGGAACTAAAGGAACTCATTTGCCGATCGGGCGATTTATGGCCTTACTACGATTATGCCCATGGATACGGTGTTCCTCAACCTTATTTTCTATTTAAAGATACCTTAGAAAACAAACCTACCCTTTCAATTATTGAAGATAAGGATGATATAACCTTTTACCCTATAGAGTGGGATACCGCTTTGCTTAAAAAACCCTATTTAGATAAGGCTGTTTTGGTAACGGATACAGAAGAATTTGATAGTACGATTGTTCCCTACGTTGATTCAACATTTCGTTTTGACTCAACACTAACCGACACCGCTACTTTCAATACTCAAATTATCCCATGGGATAACATAACCCGGTTAAGCAGCTACAAAACTACTATGCCCGATTACTTGTTTTATCATATTAAAAACAGCAAAGGTTATCTTGATAAATATTATGTACTTGACCTAACCGATGAAGAAAACGGCTCGGTTTCTATTTCTAAAAACATTTCCGAAAAACCATTTTACATTGAATTTTTTTATAAAGGCTATTACAAAGAAATACTGATAAAAGAATGAAACCGCTATTTTCAATACTGATACTTTTTACTTTTTCACTGCAATGTTTTTCTCAAAAATATTTGCTTGAACAGGATGTAAACAAAGATACGATTGTACCTAAAGTAGGGCCCAAACGCAAGTTTGATATTGCCAATTATACAGGTTTTGGATGGGCAGCAGGACCTTATACGAATTCTCCAACTTCAAAAATTCAAAACCTTAATTCCTGGCAGTTTAGAGAAGGAGTTTGGGGACGAATGAAACTTGCTAAATGGTATGCATTAGGTGCCTATGTGGAGTATGCTCGTGATGGCTACCGAATGAAATCACCCATTATCTCAGATACTGTTAATAATTTAAAAACACTTTGGACCAAACAGGTAAATAATAATGCTGTGATAGGAATTTTTAATAGATTTAGCATGAAAAATGAGAAACTATTTTTAGATATCGGTGGCTACTATGCCTTTGATTGCCTTCCCCGTGTTATTACAAAGGTGAAACCGGCCAATGGCGATTATCAATATAAACGAACTGTTTACAATCAACCCTCCTTTATGAATCGAATCCACTACGGAATTGATTTGAGATTTACCTATGGTTTACTGGGGCTTTATGGCCGATACAGAATTACAAGCCTTTATAAAAATCAAGATTATGATTTACCAAAGCTAATGATTGGCCTTGTTGTGGATTACAGGGATTGATAGAAACTTAGCACATTTATTCAAGAAAATTATATCTCAGCTTTCCTTCTATTCAAGCGAGTCTGTAATAATTTTACAAACCTTTTTTATTTCTCCTTCAGTAATAATTAATGGGGGTGCTATTCGCAAAGCCTTGTCATTAAACAAAAACCAATCAATCAACAGGCCTTTTTCATAGCATTTTGCTATCACATCTTGTACCGTTTTTTCATCACCCAAATGAACACCCAGCATTAAGCCTTTTCCGGTAATTGCATTAATTTTGGGATGAAAAAGAAACTTACGAAACATCTGTTCCTTTCGGTCGACAGACTCCATCATTTTTTTTGAAGTAATTTCCTCTAAAGTAGCAATGGCAGCGGCACAGCTAACAGGATGTCCCCCAAAGGTGGTTAAATGACCAAGCACAGGATTTTCGGATAATGTTTCCATCACTTTTTTATTGGCAATAAAACACCCAATTGGCATTCCTCCTCCCAACCCTTTGGCCAATAGTAAGATATCAGGTTCCACTCCGGTTTGTTCAAACGAAAACATCGTTCCGGTTCGGCCTATTCCAGTTTGAATTTCATCTACAACTAAAAGTGCCCCTGTTTCTGAGCATCGTTTTTTTAAAGCTTTTAAAAATTCAATTTCGCCCGGAATATATCCAGCCTCTGATTGAATAATTTCAATAAAAACACAAGCCGTATGATTATTTATAGCTTCAAAATTTGAAGAATGATTATAATCAATAAAACTTACCCCCGATAATAACGGGCGATAAGCTGCTGTAAAATACTCATTGCTCATAAGGCTTAGTGCGCCTTGTGTGCTGCCATGATATGCATTCTTCATGGCTACAATATTTGTTCGGCCGGTAAAGCGTTTTGCAAGCTTCATAGCCCCCTCAGTGGCCTCTGTGCCCGAGTTTGTAAAATACACCGAATCCAAATGTGAGGGTAAAAGTGATGTAAGCAATTGCGCCAATCTTACTTGAGGATGCTGAACATGCTCACCGTAAACCATTGTATGTAAATATCTGGATGTTTGTTTCCTGACGGCATTTACAACTGCATCGTTTCTATGCCCAATATTATTTACCGAAATACCTGAAATTAAATCAACGTAACGTTTGCCATCTAGCGAAGTAATATAAATTCCTTTGGCTTTTTTAACCTGAATACCAACTGGGGCCGGAGAGGTCTGGGCTACACTGTTTAAAAATAATTGACGTAGATTCAAGAGATTATAAGTTATTAGGATTCAAAAATACGACTTAAAGCATCGTAAAATAAACATGTATCTGACAGAACTTTGTTTAAATTTGATTTACAATTCTTACTTTAATCTAAAAAAATTATGAAACTAAAACTAAACACAAAAACAGAACATTTAGATACAATTGCACAAACAAATCGTCATTTACCTGGCATAAAAAGTGCTGTTGAATATCAAAAAATTGGAAGTATTAATATTGGCTAGTTACAATTAAAACTTTTGGAAAAGGTAGAAGAACTGACCCTATATAACATCCAATTACTTCATCAATTGGATGAATTGAAAAAGAAACAATCGGAATTGGAGAAATCACTAAATCGCTAGGTTATGAAAAAAGTCTCTATCAAAGCGGTTAAGAAAATGCCAAATTTCATAAGTACAAGTACTCAATTTTTATTCTTGACTTTAATTTTTGTGACCAATGGATGTAATGATAATAAAACTACTAAACGTTATACTATGAACTCCCAATTTAAAGAATACTTTGTAAATTTTGAAGTAGGAACTAAATGGATTTACGAAGATACAATTTCACATTCAATGGATACAATTGAGTTAGTTTCAAAAAATGGAGAAGGTTGGAATTCAAAAGACGAAAGTGCTGAAGGGTATCGTTTAGTTTTTGAGGCCAAGAAAAATAGAAATTTTGTTATAAACTCTTCTATTGCTAATAATATTAATTATGCTCAGTTGCACCCTGAGCCACTCTCAACTGGAGCAAATGCAGGAACAATTGTCTGGGGATATAAAGAAGATAAATGGTATGATGAATTTTTTGATACAATTACTTTTCAACGAAATCATTTCTCAAAAGTAGTGCTTAGTTACGCAAATTGTCCATACTATTACAATTGTTTTTTTGGAAAAGAGGGATTAGTTTTTTTTAATGAATATGTACTAATTAAAACCATAAAGCCATGAAAAAATTATTAGTAATTTCAATTTTTCTTCGAGTCCTTTGCAATTTTTCTTAGTGAACTTTGCGGTTACATTTTATCTTTACTGGCGGTTGAATGTTAATTCTTTGTAGTAAAAACTCAATTGCATAATAATCTCATTTTATCTAATATTACCCTTTTATTTTAAACCCCAAAATTACTATTGAAACCAACTGATATTCAAAATCCTGAGTATTTTCACAAGGTTGTGGATTGCCAGTATGCATGCCCTGCACACACTCCCGTACCCGAATATATTCGTCTAATTGCCGCCGAACGCTATACGGAGGCTTATATGATTAACTGGGAATCAAATGTTTTTCCCGGTGTGCTGGGAAGAACCTGCGACAGACCATGTGAACCGGCTTGTCGCCGTGGCCGTGTGGATGAAGAGCCGGTGGCCATTTGCCGATTAAAACGTGTAGCTGCCGATAATAAAGGTGATGTAAAAACCTTTATGCCTCAAGGTCCTTTTGCACCTAATGGCAAAAAAGTGGCCCTTATTGGTGGTGGCCCGGCATCGTTAACCGTTGCCCGCGATTTGGCGCCTTTAGGCTACGAAGTCCATTTATATTGCGAACAACAAAAAGGCGGTGGAATGATGCGAAGTCAGATTCCATCCTTCAGATTGCCTGAAACGGTATTGGATGAAGAGGTGAATTACATTTTAGATTTGGGAGTTCACACTCATTTCAATCAGTATGTTTCAAGTTTTAAAGAAATATTGGATAAGCGCTATGATGCCATATTTGTTGGAACCGGAGCTCCAAGAGGAAAAGATTTATCAAATCTTCCAGGCCGGGCTGAAGGTGCAGCCAATATACATGTAGGGATTGAATGGCTCGCTAGTGTGGCTTTTGAGCACACTGCCAAAGTTGGTAAGAAAGTGATTGTATTGGGTGGTGGAAATACGGCTATGGATTGTTGCAGAACGTCATTACGACTTGGAGGAGAATCTGTAACCGTAGTAGTTAGAAGCCCAATGAAAGAAATGCGCGCCTCCCCATGGGAAATTGAAGATGCCATACATGAAGATATTCCGATTTTGGAGAATATGGTTCCAAAATCGTTTGAAATAAAAGATGGCAAATTAGCCGGAATGACCTTTGAAAAGGTAAAAGCCGTTTATGATGATAAAGGCAAGCGTTCTTTAGTTCCTTCTGGTGAAGCGGATGTATTTATTGAAGCGGATGATGTATTGGTAGCTATTGGTCAGGAAAACAGTTTCCCTTGGATTGAAAGGGATTTAGGTTTAGAATTTGACAAGTGGGAACTGCCCGTGTTAAATGAAATTACCTTTCAATCTACTTTACCAAATGTGTTTTTCGGAGGCGATTCAGCTTTTGGACCAAAGAATGTAATTACTGCTGTAGCCCAAGGACATCAAGCTGCGGTATCCATTGATTTATTTTGTCATGAAAAAACTTTAACCGAACGCCCATCGCCTTATACCAACCTTATTAGCCAAAAAATGGGAATTCATGAGTGGATTTATGATAATGATGTAACCCCTGATGATCGCTATAAAGTTCCTCATGCAGCTAAAGCTTTGACCCTAAAAGACCGAAAACAAGAAGTTGAATTGGGTTTTGATTTGCCCACCGGTTTTAAGGAAGCCGAGCGTTGTCTGAACTGTGATATACAAACTGTTTTTTTAGAAGACCGATGCATTGAATGCGATGCCTGTGTTGATATTTGCCCTACCACTTGTATTACGTTCACTACCAATGGTGAGGAAGAAGATTTAAGAGACCGTTTGTTAGCTCCTTCCAATAATAAAGACCAGGACTTATATGTATCCAATAATCTTAAAACAGGACGGGTAATGGTAAAGGATGAGGATGTTTGTTTGCATTGCGGACTCTGTGCAGAGCGTTGCCCAACATCGGCCTGGGATATGCAGAAATATATTTATCAGGTAACTAAAGCAGGAAATACCTGTCAAAAAATAGCTTAGAAAAAAGACGGATTTTGTCTTTCAATTAATTTTATACAAAACGAATACATGCCAGAGAATACAATAAAAATAAATGATTTTGTAATACGATTTGCCAACGTAAATGGCACGGGCTCAGCAAGTGCCAATACTATGTTTGCCCTTTCCATTTTTAGAATGGGTGTGCCTATGACTGCCAAAAATGTTTTCCCGTCTAATATTCAGGGATTGCCTACCTGGTATGAAGTACGGGTGAGTGAAAAAGGCTATTTGGGTAGACGAGATGGGGTAGATTTGGTAGCATGCCTAAACCCTCAAAGCTTAGCCAAGGATGTGGCCACAGTAATGCCGGGTGGCTATTTTGTTTACGATAGTACAAAAAATCTTCACAAAGAATTTATTAGGGAGGATATAAATTACATCGGAATACCGATGATGGAAATTTGTATGCGTGAATATACCGACCCTCGTATGAGGCAGTTATTTAAAAATATGATTTATGTAGGGGCATTGGCTACCCTATTAAATATTGATTTGGAGGTATTAAAAAGCGTTATTTCTGATGAATTTAAGAAAAAACCAAAACTTATTGACCCCAACATTTATGCTGTAAATCTGGGTGTAAATTATGTAAAAGAAAACTTTCAGTATCCTTTATCTATTAAACTTGAAAAAAGAGATTTAGTAGGAAACAAGATTTTAATAAATGGAAATACAGCTGCAGGTATCGGGGCTATATATGCCGGAGCTACAGTAGCTGCTTGGTACCCAATTACACCTTCCACTTCCTTGGTGGATGCTTATGAAAAATATGCCAATAAATTAAGAATTGATGCTAAAACCGGTTTAAAAAAGTTTGCCATTGTGCAAGCTGAAGATGAGCTAGCAGCTATTGGGATGGTAATTGGTGCCAGTTGGAATGGAGCCAGAGCCTTTACATCTACCAGCGGACCGGGTATTTCGCTAATGAATGAATTTTTAGGATTGGCTTATTTTGCCGAAATCCCAACCGTTTTATTCAATGTTCAACGCACCGGACCATCAACCGGAATGCCTACCCGAACTCAGCAATCAGATTTACTTTTGTGCGCTTATGCTTCGCATGGTGATACCAAACATGTGTTGCTTTTTCCGAGTACGCCAAAAGAGTGCTTTGATTTGGCAGCTGATGCTTTTGATTTGGCAGAACGGCTTCAAACCCCAATAATGGTAATGCTTGATTTGGATTTAGGAATGAACGATCACCTTTCGGAGCCATTTAAATGGGATGAAAAAAGACGCTATGACAGAGGAAAAGTATTAAATGCTGAAGAGCTTGAAAATACAAAGCAATTTGGACGCTATTTGGATGTAGACGAAGATGGAATTAGTTTTAGAACCTTACCGGGAACCCATCCTACCAAAGGAGCATTTTTTACAAGAGGAACTTCTCGTGATGAATTTGCCAGATATACTGAACTTGGTGAAGAGTATATCAAAAATATGGAGAAGCTTACCCGTAAATGGGATACGGCCAAAACACTTGTTCCTGAACCAGAGTTTTATCAATCAAATAACACCAGTAAAATAGGACTTGTATTTTTCGGAACCACCCTTTACCCTGCTTTGGAAGTAATGGATTTATTGAAAGAAAAAGGTATTTCAGTAGATGCCATGCGAGTGAAAGCTTTTCCTTTTACTGCCAAGGTTGAGGAATTTATAACCCAACACGAGCAAGTATTTGTGATAGAACAAAACCGAGATGCTCAATTCCGTTCCTTATTGGTAAATGAACTTGAAATTAATCCTAAAAAATTAGTAAGAGTCTTAAACTATGATGGAATGCCGGTAACTGCAGATTGTATTATGAACCAAATTGTTCCTAACATAAATTTGGAAGAACATGAAATTCATGCCCACAACAAAGCTATTAATTACGAGTTGTAAAAAAAGTATCACTTAATTATTTCAAAAAACTAAATGTCATACATAAAACCACCCTTCCGCCATCCTGAACTACCCATCAATGAAGTTGGGTATTCGAAAAAAGATTATGAAGGTGTTATATCTACCTTGTGTGCCGGTTGTGGCCACGATTCAATAAGCGGAGCCATTGTTCAGGCATGCTATGAAATGTCAGTCGAACCACATCGTGTTGCCAAGCTTTCGGGTATCGGGTGTTCATCAAAAACCCCGGCCTATTTTTTAAATAATTCACATGGTTTTAATTCTGTTCATGGAAGGATGCCATCTGTTGCTACCGGAGCCAATCTGGCTAATCGTGATTTGCTATACCTTGGAGTATCGGGCGATGGTGATTCAGCTTCTATAGGCATGGGACAGTTTGTTCACGTTATTCGCCGAAACCTGAATATGACCTACATTGTGATGAACAATGGCTGTTATGGCCTTACTAAAGGACAAGATTCGGCTACTGCCGATGAAGGATCCTTAAGTAAAGGCGGATCTACCAATTTGTTTGAAGGAATTGATCTGGCTGGATTGGCTATGGAATTGGGAGCATCATTCGTAGGCCGCAGTTTTTCAGGTGATAAAAATCAATTGATTCCTTTGATAAAAGCTGCGATGTCACACAAAGGTTTTGCTTTTTTAGATGTTATTTCTCCCTGTGTTACATTTAACAACAATGTTGGCTCAACAAAATCGTACGACTATGTTCGAGACCACGTTGAAACCCTGGCAATGGTTGATTTTGTGCCAAAGGAAAAGGAGATAGTAGTGAATTATGAAGAAGGTGATTCCAAGTCAGTGCAATTGCATGACGGTTCTCATTTAAAACTTCATAAGCTTGCTTCGGGCTGGGACCCAACAGATCTTATTGCTTCCACCGAACGACTGCATGAGGCACGAAACAGAGATGAAATACTTACAGGTCTGATTTATATTAAACCTAACAGTACTGATTTGCACCACGTTATCAAAACGATAAAACAACCGCTTAATACCTTAACAGAAAAAGAACTCATGCCCGGGCTCGAAGCTTTGGAATTAATAAATAAAGACCATCGGTAACTTCCTTTAGAAATATCTTTAAATTTGAATGCTTATAAGATATTATAGGCATTCAAATTACCATGGAAAATAGAAAAGACCTTAGACTTGCAGTATTAATAGATGCTGACAATGTTCCTTATGCCAATATACAGGGCATGTTGGAAGAAATAACTAAATACGGCACACCTACTTTTAAACGTATTTATGCCGATTGGACCCAACCGACAGTATCGGGTTGGAAAAAAGTTTTATTAGAACATTCCATTACCCCTGTTCACCAATACAGCTATACTTCGGGAAAAAATGCCACAGATTCTTCCATGATTATTGATGCCATGGATATATTGTATACCGGCAGGGTTGACGGGTTTTGTATTGTATCAAGTGATAGTGATTTTACCCGATTAGCTTCCCGATTGCGTGAAGGAGGAATGGTAGTTTTTGGTTTGGGTGAAAAGAAAACACCTGTTTCATTTATTTCAGCGTGTGATAAGTTTATATATATTGAAATTTTAAAAAAGTCGGAAGATATTATTAAGCCTGAAATTCTTACTAAAACAAAAGGCAAGAGCAAGCTAAAAGTAGCTAAAACAGAAACCATTGGAAAAATTGACCATAAATTATTTAAGCTTATTTCAGAAAGTATTAATGACCTGGCCGATGAAAATGGTTGGGTTTTCTTAGGAGATTTGGGAAATTTATTAGCAAAAAAACAACCCGATTTTGACCCGAGAAATTATGGTTTTAAGAAACTGTTGCTCTTGATTAAAAGCTTTGATAAGCTGGTGTTGGATGAAAGAGATACAGGGAAGAATAACATTATTCATGTTTTTGTAAAGATTAAATAATTTGTAGACAGATTAACCATTAAAAAATTTACTAAAATGAAAAAGTCAGACATTACCGAAATGCCAGAATACTTTGAAAAGTACATTAATCTTGTTGAAGATATTGACGTGGTATTAGCACTTGAAAAATACGGAATTGAATTTTTAAAAGCCGAATTTTCAAAATTTGAACAATTGGCTGATAAAATTTATGCTCCAGCCAAATGGACTGCCAAGGATATTTTGCAACACATTATTGATACCGAACGCATTTTTTGTTATCGTGCTTTGCGGTTTGCCCGTCACGACCATACCCCCTTGCAAGGCTGTGATGAAAATATGGATGCCATGAAAGCTAAGGCCAATGACCGAGAATTAGGGGATATAATTGAAGAATTTAAATACACTCGTTTGTCTACCATTTCATTTTTCAAAAGTTTTAACGAAAAAATGCTGCTTTCTGAAGGAGTGGCTAATGATAAAAGAGTGTCGGTTTTGGCAATTGGTTTTATTCTTGCAGGCCATTTTATTCATCACCTTAAAGTTATTGAAGATAAATACTATCCTTTAATAATGTAATGGACAAGCCTATATTAACTGTAAGGGAACTACAACAAAACGATATAGAATTTATAGCCAATTATTGGTTAAACTCACCCAAGGATTACCTTACAGGAATGGGGGTAGATTTAGATAAATTGCCGGAACATGATGAGTGGATAGGTTTTTTATCTCAGCAAATTACCCAAAACTATAAAGATAAAACTTCCTATTGCATTATATGGGAACTGGATGGAAAACCGATTGGTCACTCCAATACCAATAAGATTATTTTTGGCCATGAAGCCTATATGCATTTGCATATTTGGGCTGCAGGCAACAGGAGCAAAGGATTAGGAACTGATTTTATAATCCTGTTCATCCCGCATTTTTTTAATCATTTAAACCTAAAATCACTTTACTGCGAAACCTATATACTAAATCCATCCCCTAACAAAGCTTTAAAAAAAGCAGGGTTTACGATTGTGAAACAATACCTAACCACACCCGGTTGGATAAATTTTGAACAGCTTGTAAATCTATGGGAAATGAGCTTAGATAGTTATGAATCCTTTAAGGACAAGATTTCAAGTTTTCCATTGTAGGGTGAATGAACCCCATATGAGGATCTATTTGATCAGCGAATCTCAGGCCATATTTTGAAAGGTCTTTTGGCATGCAGGTCATCTTGTACTTCCCCGCAAATTCCAATATTGTTATTAAATCTGGTTTTAGCTTGTATTTTGTAGTAAAATTTTTGAGTTGAATTAGCAGTTGCTAAAGGAATCCAATTCGTATTTAAGCTGTCTGATAAAAAAATAATGTTATTTTTTTTATCAAAAATTGTAAGAACAAAGGATGATATGTTATCCGTTACAGGACCAAAGACATCGTTTAGTCCATCCGCATTTGGAGTAAATGCGTTCGGCACAAAAATTACGGCACTATCTAATTTTCCTATTGTGTCAGTAATTAATCCATCACAATTAGTGTGCACCACTTCTTTTATTTCAGATTTGTTGCACAAAAAAATATGAATAAATAGATTAGAATAAAAAAAATAATTTAAACACTTTATGGGATAATGTCCTTTTTAAAGGTTTTGTATTAGTATAGTATAAGTTTTATCAAATGACTTGTATAGGAATTTTGCAGTCTTAAGTAATATACTCCCCCTTTAAGACCTAAATCACTTTTCAAATCCAATTCAATTTTTCTTTCAGTCGGTTTAAATTCTTTTTCATAAACCTTTTGTCCTGAAGTAGTAAAAATAGTAACTTTTTGAAATACATTATAAGTCAAATCAATAATTAATTTTTCAGATGTTGGATTTGGGTAAGCAACAATGGAATGCCTGTTCATGTCTTTTATTCCAGATACAAAAGCCACCTTAAAATCTCTAATAACTGTATCATTATCTTTTTCATTATCATCTGATAATTCTCCTACCGCTCTGGCCCATGCCGTTCCTGTGAAATCAAAACTGAGAGAACTGTCAAACTTTATCCATTTAGATTCAGAAGGCGCTAAATCAACGAATCTGGTACTTTCCCAAATTATATTTGTAGTTTGATAAATCCGAAATTGAATTGAGGTATTTACAATTGCCATACTACCATTATTGGTTGCCTTAATCTTTGGCTGGTATTTTATGTTATTGTAACACTGATTTGATTTATCTGGAAACATAATACTATCTAATGCCAAATCATTTGGTTTGATAATGCTAAAGTTCCAACAAAAACTATCATTACTATTTCTTTGGTCCAAGGCACCAGTAATTTTTGCACATAACCTAAATTTACCAACTTGTCTTAAATTTATTAGACTGTCCTGAAACCAAGAGTTTGTGGCTGATTTTGGCAGTGAATCAAAAATTCGTGTTATAGTTTTAAAAATTGTGTCGTTTTTAAATAAATCTAATCTTACCGAATACAGGCCAGGATATGACTTTGAACCAAAGTTTTTTACAAGTATTTGTGGCATGAAATAACTTTTTTCATACACAAAGATATGACCGTTACTAAAATTACTTATGGTATCTAATGCTAAATCATAATTACGCGTAATTCTAAATCTACTGGTTTTAAATGTATCATTTGCAGATACTAAATCTCCAGTAAGTTTTGTGTAAGCCAGCAATGTGTAATCTCCAAGTTGAGTATTAGTGAAACTTTTGTTAAATGCAATATTAAAACTAGAATTATATGACAAGTTACCACCCGTGAAAGCTGAATCATAATAAACTAAGTTTAACCCTTTGTATATTTTTAGTATCGTTGGGCCTGCTGACGATAAAGTAAGTGAACCAAAGTTTTTTATTCTTATTATTGGTTTAAATGGCAGTGACTCTATAGAAATTATACTATCCATTGCAGGAACTAATATTTGAGAAACTCCAATGTCGCGATTAGGAATTACAGTAAAATAACCTGATAAAGTATCATTACTCGTTTCCTGATCTCCACTTAAGGCCGTTCTGTAAAATATTTTATACTTACCAAAGGTCATTGGAATATTGCATCTTTTAAAAGTTACCTGAGTTTCTGAATAACCACCCAATTGAGTATAGAGAGAATCATAAAAAATCAGCTGGCCTTGAGTACCATATACACTTAACTCTACTTTAAATGCGGTATCCTGTGTTTTATGTCCATAGTTTTTAACCACTAATTTTGGAAAGAAAAAACCACCCATGGTATAAATGCTTGTTGGTAAAGGGATGTCAATTTTCTTAGGAGAAACATCATTCGATTTTTGAAAGGTTACATTGTGTCTTATCGTATCGTTAAAAGGAATACTATCTTTTAATGTGGTGAAACATTCAGCTAAATAGTCACCCACTGTTATTGGCAAATATTTTTTAAAGGATATTATTTCTTGTTTGCCCGCTGCTAATGATTTAGTAATTGTTTCTGAATGAATAATGGACGTATCATTTTTTATACTAAAGGTAACTCTAAAATTATTTTTGGAAACAGTGCCATAGTTTACAATCCTTACAGTAGGTAATATTGTATCTCGTTTATATTCAAATGTAGTTCCTTCATCAGGCGAATACATAAAATCAGCACCAATATCATGTTTTACCGAAATTTTAAATTGTTGTTCCAAAAAATTATTATCTACAACTTTATCATTGGCCAATTTGGTAGTTACTGAAATTCTATGATCTCCTAAATTATATAACCTATAGGTAGTATCAAAATAAACAGTTTTTGACTGTCCGGCATTAAGCGTAATCTTTTTAGTACTGGTATATTCTGTTGTTCCTGCAGCATTTTTTATCACACATTCCACTTCAAAAGGAGTAGTTTGATTGTTAAATCCATAATTAACAACCGTTGCTCTTGGCCCCAGTGAATCCTTAATACTATAGTCAATGTCTTGATTTGAAGACGGGTATATTAATGCAATTGGGGCTACATCATTAGCTACCTGAATACGAGGCTGGATATTAAACTTGTAAGGAAACCCGGGGCTAAATGGAATCCAAGAAGTATTGCCCATTGGTGCCGTAAAATAAAATGCACCCGGCCTTATTGGATCCTCATCCTGAAAAGAAAATGCCACATTGTTATTTGTATTTTGTCTGATTCCGACAAAAAAACCACCACTAACTTTTACTCTTGGTATAACCGGTAAAATGTAAGTACCTCCCTTAGAGGTAAGTGAATCTGACATAAATAATACTTTACTAGGAAAGCCACCACTTGCATCATCATCCCAAATTCCAACTCTAAATCCTCTGCCGGCTGAACTAAAATCAACAGAAACTTGATTAATGTAAACACCAGTGTCACTAAAAAATTTGGCAACAAAATCACCAGTGCTCCCATTAAAACCTATTCCTCCGGCATTGCTTTTGAATGGATCGGCATGTGAAAAAATATTATAATTAATTTCTCGCTTTAAGCTATCAAAATTATTACTGTTATCATTATCCCTGCTAAGTGAAATAATAATATCATCAGTTCCTGCTGAGTCAGGCTTATAGGTTCCAAAACCATACAATTTATCTTCCCAAGGTTTTAAACTTCCAACAACAATACTATCCCTATGACTATTAGCACCTGAAATATCGAGGTATAATTTAGCGTTTTTTACTTCCCCCTTGCCACGATTCCCAATAATTACTTTTATCGAATCATTAACTCCTGCCAAAAGAGGAACCTTACCTAAGCAATAACTTATTAAAACGCCGAGATTATTTTGATATCTTGGAAAATTAATTCTAAGATGTGGCTTTCTAACATCTGAACTTCGAGTAGTGTCGGGTGCAGGGCCACTGCCATATGATATTTTACCTTCATTTCTACTTTTAAAGACAGATACAGTAAAATTACTTTCATAAAGCCAAAAAGTTCCTGACTGTTGTCTTGCTGTTTGATTGTAAGCAAAAAGAATTTCTAAATTTTTTTTGCCTCCTGAGGTATCAAACCTAAATTTATTTAAATTAAAAATAAAATTCTTATAACCCGAATTGCCATCCATTATTGCGATAGGGTTGGCATCGTAAACTAATACCATTCCACTGGATTTTGATTCATTAGTCCAATTAATACTACCTGCAGGAAACGTATCAATCTTTACCATTTTAAGGTAAATTTTTAAATTTGGGTTCCCTGTCATTGGCAAATCGGCTTGAGCATAAAACTCCATGCTGCTTATACTATCCCCATGCAGAAGGCCAGATAGAACAGAAGAAGGATAAATATATGCTTGCCTACTAAAAGCTGTATCAATGCTATTAGTAGAAAACATTGGACCATATACATTAGATCCACCAAAAGAACCTGATCCAATAGTAACAGATTGAGCTAACCCTAAAAAGGGAAACACCAATAATGCAAGCAGAAAACGAAAGTGCATATTTAAATTTCACCCAAACCTACATTTTTTTTACCATTTACAAAAATTGTTTCTTAAACCTTTGATTTAAGAAAATCTATTTGAAAAGAAAAAAACATTTACTTAATCCTCATCAAAGAGGCTATCATATCTTTGTTTTTGAGCTATTTTATGACCACGATTAAAATCCTTATGAATAACCTCCGCTACCATTTTTCCAGTTTTCATAGCCGCATTCATAGATCCATAAAGTAAATGATCACCGCAAGCATAAGTTGAATTACCTAATCTAATTTCGTGAACCTGGCGTTTACCCAAAACATAGTCCTGATTAGGAAGTGCATAATCAATTCTATAAATCTTTAATAATTTCCAATCAAGTACCCTTTTCCCAAATGTTTTTCCTAATTCAATCTTCACCTCTGATTCCAATTCAATATCATTGGCCTTTGCAAGTCCATTTATTGAAACGGCAATCAATTCTTTTCCAGTTGGAGCAAATCCTTTATAAACATTGGTTAATACCACAATATTATTTACTAGCTTGGGATCTGAGGCATTCACACAAACCATTGGTTCATTAAATGGTTTTGCATCGGCAGAAAAATATAAACAGGTGGTACTTCTATAATTTTTCAAAACAGGATCTTTTTTAATCTTATGAAAAAGTGAATTATTATCTGTAGCTACAACAAATATATCGGCATCAATGGTTTCTCCTGAACTAAGTAAAACCTTGTTATTCTCAAAACTTTCGGCACCCTTATTAAAAATAAAACTTTCTTTATCAAAATTATCTGCCAATTGCTTTGGAATTGTTTCAATACCTTTTGAAGGGATAGCTGTTCTTCCTTCCATCATCATTTTAAAGGTATAATCAAAAACACGGCGCGAGGTAGTTAAGTCGTTTTCTAAGAAAATTCCGGAAAATAAAGGTTGAAAAAAATTTCGAATCATATGGCCGGTGAATTTCTTTTTTTTGAGAATACTTGCTGTTTTTACCTCAAACTTCTCAAAAATTTGGTTCTCTGTCAACTGCATTACCTCTGTTCTCCTTTTCACCAAATTCATTTTATCGGCCCAATTACCAATACTACTAAAAATGACCTTTAGAGTAGCAAGTGGATGATGAAAAGGGTCTTTCATTTTCTGAATTTTACCTTCCTTAAAAATAATAGCCCCTGAATCATAATTTTTTAAATCAAGCGCATTAAAGTCGAGTAAATCTTGTGCATAAGGATAGGCTGTAAAAAACACATGAAAACCTCTATCTAAGGTAAAACCATCAATAACATCCGTTTTCATTCTACCCCCCACCCTGTCCGACGACTCAATAAAGGTTATGTTTTCGTAACCATGTCGCTTTAAGTATACCCCTGCTGAAAGCCCTGCCACACCTGCACCTGCAATTACTATTTTATGACTATAATCCGGCATTAATTTTTAATGATTAAAATGTAAAAAACTCAATTGTTTCTTCTATTGCAAAACTAAGGTTTTCAGGCAAACTTTCTTTATTCCAAGGATGAGATCCCCCAAAAGTGTGATTCCCATTTTCTATTTTCACCAATATGGTATGATCCAAATTATCATAAATCCACTGTGCATCATCAATAGATATAGTTTCATCGTTTGTACCATGCAACAATAATATTGGTTTATCCAATTTCATTAAATTTTCCTTAATGTCAAACCTGGCTTGATGTTTGTAAAAATTTTCATAAAACTGAAAATAAAGAGGAAATGACACCCCTGTTCTTAAATTTTGAACATAACTCACTCCTTCCTCTTTCCATTTCACAGGGTCACTTAAGTACATATATTTTTCAAAGTCATTTAATGATGCCCAAGCGGCCACCTTCTTTACCCTGCTATCTTCCGTAGTTTTTAGCATGGCAATACCACCGCCTCTGCTATGGCCAATCAAATTAATATCATTTACATTAAAAAACTTTTTGTATAGGTTATCTTCATTTTCAAGCCAGTTTATTACACAATCCGCATCATCCATTTCTATTTCAAAATTATTATGACCAAATGCTTCGGTATCATGAATATCAGAATAGTCGGATGCTGAAGTGCCATTATGACTAAAATTAAATTTAACAAAAAAGAAATTGTTTCGTGCAAAAGTTTCTGCCATTTTATTAAATGTCCCCCAATCTTTAAACCCTTTAAATCCGTGGCAAAATATTATTATTGGCTGATTTTGTGCTTTTTCCAAATAGTTAACATCCAAAGTTATTGGTCGGTTGTGTTTACCATCGATGGTTATCTCTTGTTTTACTAATTCGTTTTTCTCCATGCTTATTTTTTAATCATTTTATCAAAGCCATTTTTAGCAAATACCTTTAATGGATCAAAAGCCATTGCCTTCCTTCCTATTTTAACTATTTCAATTTTTTTAATAATTTCACCTTGTTGTATTTCTTTTACCACATCCACTCCACTAACTACTTTGCCAAACACAGGGTTTTTATTATCCAAAACAATACTTGCCCTTTGAGTTATAATAAACTGACTCCCATTTTTATTTTCACCACTATTTTGCATGGACAAAACTCCTGGACTATCGTGTTTTAAATCGGGATGAAACTCATCCATAAACCAGTATCCGGGATGACCGGTGCCATCATTTTTGGGACAGCCCGTTATTACCATGTATCCTTTAAAAACCTTATAAAATTTTAGTCCATCATAAAATGGTTCACCTGATTTTTTAACGTCGTTTGGAATTATTCCCTGTGCCAAACCTATGAAATTTGCCACAGTTAATGGAGCTTTTTCATATTCAAGTTTTGCAATTACTGAGCCTTTTTCAGTGGTTATAATTGCAAATATTCCCTTTTTACCGCCTGAATTTTTTACTAATTTTTGATTTGGTGATAAACACGAAACAAAAAGAAGAGTAAAAAGTATAAATAGTGCTTTGATATTCCTCACATCTGCAAAATTAAGACTTTGATTTGTGAACCACCCTCTATAAATTTATCTTTGCAGCCCTTTTCAAAGAAATGTCATTAGATTCAGAAATAAACAAACGCCGTAATTTTGGTTTAATTAGTCACCCCGATGCCGGAAAAACTACCTTACCAGAAAAATTATTATTATTTGGTGGTGCCATACAAGTAGCCGGTGCCGTAAAAAGTAATAAAATAAAAAAAACAGCCACCTCCGATTTCATGGAGATTGAAAAACAAAGAGGTATTTCGGTTGCTACCTCTGTTATGGCCTTTGAATACAACAATTATCTTGTTAATATTCTTGATACTCCCGGTCACAAGGATTTTGCCGAAGATACCTACAGAACCCTTACCGCTGTTGATAGCGTTATATTAGTTATTGATAGTGTAAAAGGTGTGGAGGAACAAACTAAGCGACTAATGGAAGTTTGCCGGATGAGGCATACTCCAGTAATTGTATTTGTAAATAAAATGGACCGTGACGGTCGCGACCCGTTTGACCTGTTGGATGAAGTAGAAAAAGAATTGAACATAGCGGTAAGACCATTAAGTTGGCCTATAAATATGGGAAAAGATTTTAAAGGGGTTTATCTTTTATACAATCATTCCCTTAATCTTTTTGCCTCTAACAAAACTAAACTGAGTGAAGAAATAGTAGAAATTGAAAATCTTGATGATGAAAATCTACCTATTCTGATTGGAGAAAAAGATACAAAAAAACTAAAAGATGATGTAGAACTTATTAATGAAGTTTTTGAACCCTTTGACGTATCCTTGTATCGAGAAGGTTATTTGGCTCCTGTATTTTTTGGTTCGGCGGTTAATAATTTCGGAATAAAAGAATTGTTAGACACATTTGTAGAAATAGCTCCAAGCCCACTACCTCGTGAAACAACCGCCGGAATGGTGGATGCTCATGCCCCAAAATTCAGTGGATTTGTTTTTAAAATTCACGCCAATATTGATCCTAAACACCGTGATAGAATTGCTTTTTTAAGGGTTTGTTCTGGTAAATTTGAACGTAATAAATTCTTTCACCATGTAAGGCTCAATAAACAATATAAGTTTAGCAATCCTTATAATTTTATGGCGCAAAGCAAAAATGTGATAGAAGAAGCCTATCCTGGTGATGTGGTGGGATTGTACGATACTGGTAATTTTAAAATAGGTGATACACTAACTGAAGGAGATAACTATATGTTTAAAGGCATTCCAAGTTTTAGCCCTGAATTATTTAAAGAAGTAATAAATACCGACCCGATGAAAACCAAACAATTGGAAAAAGGTATTGAACAACTTACCGATGAAGGAGTAGCCCAATTGTTTACCCAACAGCCGGGCAATCGCAAAATTATTGGTACCGTAGGTGAACTCCAATTTGAAGTAATACAATATCGTTTAAAGAATGAATACAATGCCAGTTGCCGTTTTGATCATTTAAGTTTTTTTAAAGCCTGCTGGATGACTGGCGACTCAAATAAAATTGATGAATTTTGTCGTTTTAGGTTGAAAGATGTGGTATTCGATAAGGATGGTAACAGGGTATTTTTAGCTCAAACAGCGTTTGTTTTGCAAATGGCAAAAAGCAATAATCCGGATATTATCTTTCATGAAACAAGTGATTTTAAGTTGGAATTTCATAAATAGGTTTTAAACTGTAAACTAAAACTAGCGGATTATCTCAAATTCAATAATCTTTACGTTTTTATAACCAGAAGTTGCTGAAATTTCAGCTATATAAGCCAAACGATCATTTTTAATTTTCTGCAATCGCATAATATTCCCTCCGGTATTGGCTTGGATTAATTGATTATCTGAAATAAAAACGTCACCGCGTCTAGGTTCGGAAATTCCAATTATGGGAAGTTTGTAAGTAATAATACCTGTGGCCATCTGAATTTAACCATAATAATTTTGCCGATTTTGATTGGCAATAAAAATTATGCTTTCATTATGAAGGAAAATAAAAAAGTTCGTTTCTTCTTTACCAATATCATCTTCAAATACATAGATTACCTCCTATTTAAGATTCAACCTCTTATCAATAAAAACGACGAATAAAACATCTAAATTATACTATTGGGTAATTAAAAATTGACCTTGTTCATTTAAATCAATTAAAGCAACAACTTTATTTCCTTATTCAGCGGTAGGAATAGTGGGGCTTTGAGCTGAAGAAACAAAACGCTAAAAATAAATGGTAGCAGAAAGCAAATTTTCTTCACAATTTTATAATTGATAGATTATAGTATTACGATTTTTCCTAAAAATACTAAATGCCTTCCAATGAAGAAACTTCTAATGACACTTGCATGACATTTATATTAAAGCCTCTAAAACATGGATTTTTTGCGTAAAAAAAGCAACTTTTATTAAAAAAATAATAAATTATTAAAAAAATAATTTTGGTTTTTAAAAATATAGTCGATATTAGCACTATAATTCAAAAATCGATACCGCTTATACGTAAAACTTCTACTCAAAATCTTATTTAAAAAATGCCGAAAAATAGGCTCTTAGGATTTTATTACGTTTTTAAAAAAAGCAGGTATTATGAAGAATTATCAAATTTCGGATCAACAGTTGATTAAAAATTACCGCAGTGGTAATGAGGCGTGTTTTGAAATGCTACTTAAAAGGTACAAATCAAAAGTGTTCACCACTATTTATCTGATAGTAAACGACAGATATATAGCTGAAGATATTTTTCAGGAAACTTTTATTAAAGTAATTAAAACCCTCAAATCAGAGCAATATACCGAAGAAGGTAAATACTTGCCCTGGGTAATGACAATTGCGCGAAATCTTTCTATTGATTATTTTAGAAAAACCAGTAAAATGCCAAAAATCACCAACTCAGGTGGTGAAGACATTTTTAAAAATCTTCCCATTTTTGATGATAACAGGGAGGAGCAAATAATCCAAAGCCAAAATGAAGCCAAGGTAAGAGAGCTTATTAAACAATTGCCAAAAGAGCAGCAGGAAGTTTTGGTTTTGCGGCACTATGGAGACCTTAGTTTTAAAGAAATTTCAGACATAACTCACGTTAGTATTAATACCTCTTTGGGAAGGATGCGTTATGCTTTACAAAATCTAAGAAAAATGATTGAAGAGAACTCTTTAAGCCTTCGATAATTTTTATCACACTATATTTCAGCTATTTATAATTTATTTAATATTCAATTATACGAACCTTGTTTTACATGCGTTTGTATAATTGAAGTTAAATTTTAAAATAGCATATGATATGAGCATTACTTTTTCTGAAGACGATCTAATTCTATTTATTTACGGCGAAGCAAATGATGCTTTGGATGCCGAAATTAAGTCAGCCCTTATTACTGATAAAAACTTGCAAGATTTACATAGGTCTTTGCTTTCGGTAATAAACCAATTGAAAACCGAACGGTTTGAACCAAATGATACTTCTGTTAAAATTATTATGGAAGTATCGGCCTTATCGCAAAGAGAAAAGATTTTTTAATTAAAAAATCTGATTAACTAAAACGAATAACTTACTGCCAAACTCGGAAGTATAGGCAATTGATCAACTCGCTTATATTTTACTCTGTCAAAATAAAATATATTCGCCCGATTATAAACATTGGTGCAACTGAATATGGCCTCAATATTTCGGGTAGTACCATTACTTTGTTTTACTTTAAATACCTTAGTTGCAGATACATCTAATCGATGATAATATGGCAAACGGCCTAAATTTTGACCGGCATAAATAACACCTAATTGACCATTAGCATTCGTATAATCAGTGGTTGCTCCATTTTTAAAATCAATATATTCATAATAACCCTGCGTTTGTGTGAATGGAAATCCTGAACCTAAATTCCAACGGGCACTTACAGTTAAAGACTCATCCCTTAAAAATTTATAGGTCCCTAAAATATTAACGTTATGCCTTCTGTCAAAATGTGGCTGATAGGTTTTTAGCCCATCATATCTTGACACATTATTGTAAGAATATACACCCCAAAAATAAAGTCTGTCATAACTGGCCTTGTAAGTTAAATCAAATCCATACGCCCTTCCGGTTTCACCTATATAGTCGTTTCTTAAATACCAGGGTTGCTTTTGGTTTTCAGTATTGTCATCAAATATCTTATCACGGTTTACATTAGTTAGCTGTGTAAATTCTTTGATATATACTTCAAAATTAAATTCATTTTCTTTATTCAAATCGTATTCAAAACCAACAACGCCATGAACTGACTTTTGCAAACGGCTATTAAATGTTTTATTTCCAACTTGCTGCGGATACTCTTCGGGACCTGACAAAAAACCATAAAACAAGTTAACAACATCACGATCACTTGTAGCACTCATCAAATTTTGAGAATACAATCCTGTGGCTCCTTTAAATCTAAAGCGACGGCTATAATTATATTTGGCTCGCAATCTTGGTTCAGGGCTAAAATCACTGAATGAAGCGTAATATTGAAATCTAAAACTTGGCTCCAAAATCAGCTTTTTCTTCATCCTTATTAATTTATATCTGGCAAATCCATTTAGTTCGGTGGTGTTTTCGTATTGAGTAATCGCTCTGTTTGCCGAATTATAAAGATTAAAATTTGTTCTAAACCCATTTATTTCAATCCCATACTGAAATTCGTCATTCCCAATATAATTGGTAAAATTCATCCCGGCATAAAACCCATTGATACCAGAACTTCGCGGCTTGGCATCCGCTTCCTTTTGGGTCATATCATAATTGCTCCAAGTAAATGTGGCATTAATGAGGGTACTTGAACCTTGGGGCAAAAGAAAAAATTTACTACCAAAACCCTTCGATACCCAACCATATTTTGACGCATCTTTAAAATCTACATTATCCTTATGATGAAATCCGAAGAAATTTATTTTTGAGCCTGATGAACTATTAAAAGAAACCTTGCCATACAAATCTTCAAAGGAATATGGTAGTTTATTATCACCCACATATTTGTAAAGTACTTTGGATGATTTATCTAAGAATGAATTTTTATACGAAACGATAAAACTGCTGCTACTACCATCTTCAGGATTAAACTTTTTTAAAGGACCTTCCAACATGAATTTTGAAGTAAACGTGTTTAAATTAACCTTTCCTTTCACGGCATTCTTATCACCATCACGCGTTTTAACATCTACTATTGCCGATATTCTTCCTCCATATTCAGCCCCAAAACCGGCACTGTAAACATCCGTACTTTTTAAAATATCCGAATCAAAAACCGAAAACAAACCAATGGAATGAAATGGATTGTACAGAGTCATTCCATCCAATAACACTTTGTTCATAATGGGTGAACCACCTCTTATATACAACTGACCGCCCTGATCGCCGGAAAAAACAACCCCCGGCAAAACCTGAAGAAACTGAACCAAATCAGGCTCGCCTCCAATCGTTGGTATCATTTTTAATTCTTTTGAGGTGATATTAGTTACAGAAATATAAACATCCTTCTTTTTCTTTTGCCTTTCGGCTGAAATGTTTACCTCAGATAAATCTATCCCCGTTTCATTTAATAAAATATTTTTGGTTAATAATTTACCTACCGTAAGGGTAATTTCAATAGAAGAGGAATCAAAGCCCAAAGCCTTAGTTACTAGGTGGTAGGTTCCAGGATTTAGTTTTGATAAAACAAATAATCCATCCTCGTCGGTATTTGTTCCTTGGTAAGTTTCCTTTATAAAAACATTGGCGAAAGCAACAGGATCTCCTGTCTTTTTGTTATACACAAACCCCCTTAATTCAGCCTTTTGTGCAAAAGAAATTAATCCAAAAAAAACGGCACAAAACGTGTAAATAAACCTCATTTAATTGGGCCGCAATTTATTCAATAATTATGGAATGAGGGTCATAAATTATACACCGGTTTGGTATAATTCACCATTATTTTGTAAAATTGTAAGTGGTTATGATTTCTCAAAGAAAAAGTATTTTGTTTCTTGCCTGTTTATTTATTTTTATTTGGCTAATTGGATGTAAAAAAGATGTTCAACTAAATGATTCCATTACTCCTCAAAACTATAATCCGACACCTTATAAATTTAATTTACCGGCCTCATTTCCATCCATGCGGATACCGAAATCAAATCCGATGACCAATGAAGGGGTAGCCTTAGGTAAAAAATTATTTTACGACCCTTTACTTTCCAGCAATAATAAACAAGCCTGTGTCACTTGTCATCAGCAAAGTGCATCTTTTATTGATTCAGGCATTAGTTTTAGCAGAGGAGTTACCGGTGTTTTGGGTGACCGAAATTCTATGCCGATACTTAATGTTGGTTATGCCTCAGCTTGGTTTTGGGATGGTAGAGCAAAAACATTGGAAGAATTAGTTTTTCATCCAATTACCAGTCAAAATGAAATGAATCAGGATTTGAGTGAGTTATTAATTGAACTCAATAACTCAAAAGAATATAAAAACATGTTTACGGCAGCTTTTGGCGAAGGAAGTATAACCTTTGATAACACAGCCAAAGCCATAGCCCAGTTCATGCGAACTATCATTGCCAGTACTCCAAAATCTTTAGATACTTCAAAATTAAATGCGGCTGAAAAAAGAGGCTTAATGGTTTTTTTAGACGAAAAAAAGGGAGACTGTTTTCATTGTCATGAATTGGGGAATTTTATGACTAATTTTAAATTTGCCAATAATGGTTTAAATAAAAATGCTATTAACAACCCTGGTTTATATGCAGTATCCCGAAATCCGGAGGATCTTGGAAAATTTAAAGTACCAGCCTTGATTAATATTAAATACACTGCCCCATATATGCACGACGGAAGGTTTAAAACCTTGCGAGATGTTATCGATTTTTATGATACCGGATTTCATTTTGATCCAACAACAAATTTTTATTTAGACCCCAACCTAAAAAAACACTTTGATAATTTTACAGGCAAACCGACTCCTCGCCGATGGACAGAACAAGACAAGCAGGATATTATTACTTTTATTAACGGGCTAGTTGATGAATCGGTAAATACCAATCCTCAATATAGCAAATAGCTTTTTTACTCAAACACCAAACTGCCAATTCTTACAAGGGTGCTCCCCTCTTCTACCGCCAATTTATAATCACCGCTCATCCCCATTGATACGGTATTAAAATTTTCCTCATTCTTAAAATTGGTTTCCTTCAAGTCATCAAAAATACCTTTCAATTGCCTAAATTCCTTTTTTATTAAAATTTCATCTTCGGTAAAAGTCGCCATTCCCATTACTCCTTTAATTTTTACATTAGGCAACTCTATTATTTGCTTGCACACAGTTTCAACCATCTCGGGTTTTAAACCAAATTTTGAATCTTCTTGCGCCACATGAACCTGCAATAATATTGGAATGATGCGATTATTTTTTAGCGCTTGTTTACTTATTTCCTGCGCCAGTTCAAGGCTATCCACTGAATGAATCAGGCTTACAAACGGAGCTATATATTTTACTTTATTGGTTTGCAAATGCCCTATTAAATGCCAATTGATATCTTTTGGCAAAGCTTCATACTTAGTTACCATTTCCTGAACCCGGTTTTCAGCAAATTCACGTTCTCCTGATTCGTAAACTTCTTTCAATTGCTCAATAGGTCTAAATTTGGAAACCACAACTAATTGAACATTTGAAGGCAATTGCTGTTTTATTTTCTCAAGGTTTTGCTTAATCATCGTACTTTTGTAACAAATGAAATTTATAGGTTGTTTGCTTATTGGGATACTTACATTTGCTGCCTGCAAAGAAAAAGAAGTAAAAGCACACTCAGGCTATCATTTGCCCGAAAAAAAAATGATAAATGTGCTAACAGATATTGTGTTGGCCGAAGGCAATGAAAAAGTTTTAAAAAAATATGGATACGATACCAAAGTTTTGATTGATAGCTCCTACCAGTTTATATACAAAAATCAAAAGATTGAAAAATGGCAAATGGATTCAAGCTTTAAATATTACAGCAATCATCCGGAAGATTTTGCCAAAATGATGGAAACCGTGATTGAGAATTTGAACCGTTTAGAAAATTAGATTTTGAGTACTGAGATTTTGAGTACAGAGAAATGTTACAGCTAAATAAAATATAAATATTTAATCAAATCCCACCATCAATTAATACTAATTATCACATTTCTCTGTACTCATATCTAAAAATCTAATATCTATTTTGTACCCACGTGATTTAGAAATAAAAATAGGTTTTGATACCATTCGCCAATTGCTGGCTGAGCATTGCCTTAGCCCAATGGGTGAAGCAATGGTTGAAAAAATGGCATTTTCATTTAATGCCAAAACTATACAACTTTGGATAAACCAAACCGCCGAGTTTAAAAAACTGATTACCGAAGACGAAACCTTTCCTTCCGATAATTACCTCGACATTTCGAGCACCCTTCATAAACTGACTATTGAAGGAATGCATCTTACCGAAAATGAGCTGCACAATATTCGCCAAATCTGCCGCTTAATTGAGCAGATTACCGTTTACTTTAAAAAACGGGAAGAAAAATACCCAACGTTATTTGCGCTTTATACAGGGGTTGAAATAAAAAAAGATATTCTTAAACTTATTGATACTGTCATCGATGAAAACGGAAAAATTAAACCTTCGGCTTCGCCCCAATTGCTTAAAATTTCGGGCGACATTAGTAAAACCGAACGGGATATTCACAAGCGTTTAGTTTCTATTTTCAAAAAAGCCAAAGACGAAGGCTGGGCAGGTGAAACGGATATTTCAATAAGAGAAGGAAGGCTTGTAATCCCAATCATTGCGGAGCATAAACGAAAAATTAAAGGCTTGGTTCATGATGAATCCAACAGCGGGAATATTTTATACATTGAACCTGTGGAAATTGTAGAAGCCAACAATAGTTTAAGGCATCTGTATTTTGAGAGGCAGCGTGAAACAGAGCGGATTTTAAGGGAAATTACTTTAAAAATAATGCCCTGGCTGCCTAACTTAGAGGAATACTTAAAGAAAATCACTATCACCGATTTTATAAGAGCCAAAGCTCAACTTGCTATTAGATTAAATGCGGTAAAACCTGTCATAAACTCAACCAACGAACTGCATCTGATACAAACCTTTCACCCACTTTTATATTTAAAACTAAAAAAACTGGGGCAAACTCCCGTCCCGCTGGATTTATCGCTGAATACTGAAAACCGCATCATGGTTATTTCAGGACCCAATGCTGGTGGAAAATCAGTGGCTTTAAAAACCATTGCTCTCAATCATTATATGTTGCAATGCGGTTTGCTGGTGTGCAGTTACCCTAATTCCAAATACACCCTGTTTAAAGATATGATGGTAGATATTGGCGACGGACAAAGTATTGACAACAACCTGAGTTCCTACAGCAGCCACCTAACGGCAATGAAACACTTTGTGAATTTTGCCGATAAAAACACTTTCTTTTTTATAGATGAACTTGGCAGCGGTACCGATCCGCAATTTGGCGGAGCTATTGGCGAAGCCGTTTTGGAACGCTTAAATTCAAACAAAGCCTTTGGGGTAGTCACCTCCCATTTTAGCAATATTAAAAATTATGCCGGGCAAACGGAAGGTTTTATTAACGGCAGCATGCTGTATGATTTGGAAAAATACGAACCGCTTTACACGCTTGTGAGTGGCAAACCCGGAAGCTCCTTTGCCATTGAATTAGCCAAGAAAACAGGACTGAACAAAGATATTATTGAACGGGCCAAATCCAAGGCCGGTAAAAGCCAGCACCGGATGGAAGAAATCCTTTCGGAATATGAAAAAGATATACAAAATTTGCGGTCAACCGAAAAACGGGTGGTAGAAAAAGAAGCCCGACTGAACAAACTGATGGCGGATTATGAGGAACTGAAAACCAAACTATCCGGACAAAAAGCCGACATTATGATTCAGGCCAAACAGCAGGCTAAAGATTTATTAAGCAATACCAATAAGCTGATTGAAAAAACCATAAGGGATATAAAAACCGCCAATGCCGACCCGGTAGTAACCAAAGCCATCCGCAGTAAATTGGTGGAGGCGGAAAAAGAACTCAAACCTGAACCTCAGTCTCAACCTCAGCCTAAACCTCAACCTCTGCTAAACATAGAAATTGGAACCTTGATAAAAATTAAAGGCTATGAATCCCTTGGCAAAGTATTACAGGTAGGTAAGGAAAAAGTAATGGTAGAAATGGGCCTTATAAAATCGCGGCTCGATTTTGACCAAATAGAAATTATTCCTCAATCCAAAGCCCCAAAACCCAAAACCCGCATTGGGGGTTATAATTACAACCAAATCAGTCAGGATTTTAGCCCTCGGCTGGATGTGCGGGGCATGAGTACCGAAGATGCCTTGCAAAAAGTTATAACAGCCGTTGACAATGCTTTAGTACTAAGTATTGACAAACTTTGGATATTGCATGGCAAAGGCGATGGCATCCTCCGCAAGATGATACGCGAAAACCTCAAAAAAATAAGCCACATAAAAAAACTGGAAAGCGAACATGCCGACTTTGGTGGCGATGGGATTACGATTGTAACATTAGGTTAGCTATGGTTAACTTTTCCAAAGTTTTCAAACTTTGGAAAAGTTACCGAAATAGAATTTCATTTGTTAGCAGACGATCATATTTTTCAATGCATTGCTTAAAGCTATTTTTAACCATAAGTTTGTTTTAGAGTTTATGATTTATGAAAACTAAATTCCTGCTAATAATTGTAACATTCAGTCTTAGTCAAATGATTTTTGGACAGGCAATATTTACGGTAAATGATGTTTGTGAAAGAGATAGTGCAATTTTTGTGAACAAATCAATTAATGCTACAAGTTATTAATGGAGGTTTGGAGATGGTAGTACATCAACAAAAGAAAGCCCCAAACACCTTTATAAAATTGGTGGCGTTAGCCAAACGATTAACGTTACTTTAATTGCAATGCTAACAAATGGGTGTTTTGACTCAATTGTTAAACCTATTGATATTAATGCCGAGCCTGGTTCTAACTTAAAATATACTTTAAGTGGAAGGCAGGTTACTTTCACCTCATTTCAATCGAAATACTTAAACCATCGATGGTTATTTGGTGATGGAGACAGCTCCAACTCTGCAAATCCAATCCATTTATATAAAACCCTTGCTACCAATATGAATGTTTTTCTTAAAGTAGCAACTACTGGCGGATGTATTTCTGAAACCTGCAAAAATCTTGTCACAGGAAGTACGTTTGAAAATAAAATTAATGGCTTCAAAATTTACCCCAACCCCAACACCGGAAACTTTACCATCGAAATTGATAATCCTGAAAAAGACGTTTTGATTGAGGTTTTAATTCGGTTGGAGAAATGGTTGAAAGGGTTGAAAGGGTTGGAAAGGTTACTCTCATAGATTTAGATGTGGCTTCGGGAATTTATCTGGTGAAAGTGAGGAATGGAGAAATGGTGTATAATCAGAAGGTGAGTATTACTAAATAATAAAGCTAAGATTCCTCGTGCCTCGGAATGACAAACCCATAGAAGACTTTAATTCCGAAGGTGAGTATTACTAAATAGGCACTGAGATTCCTCGTTCCTCGGAATGACAAATCTCAGCCGCTGTCATTCCGACGACAGGAGGAATCTATATTTTGCTTGATTTTCTTTGCTTCCAACTATAAGGAACAATAACCGACAAAACCCCAATAACCGAAATATATACCACATGGAAAATCTGGGCGGGTATTACCAAATCTAGGATTTTTGAACTTCTGAAAAACGGAAGAATGGTGGCAAAAAAAACAATTTCAATGCTGAGCTTACCGAGCCATAGGATGGCAATTAGCTTCCAAGGCATTCCTGCAAAATATAAAAGCGGTGTAAAAAACAATACCACATTAAACAAATACATGAATGCCGGAAGCAATTTTGATTTAAAACTTTTATAATGCCCGGCCTTACTGCCCCAACGGATGCGTTGATTTACAAATTCACTTAAACTTTGCGGAGGCTGTGTGTAAACAATAGCTTCGTGTTTTTTCAAAAATTGAACACCGCCCTTAAATTTTTCGTGAATTTTGTGCATCAGAAATTCATCATCACCGCTAGGGATGTGTTCGTTTCCTTCAAACCCATTGACTGAGTTAAAAGCAGATTTTCTATAAGCAATGTTTGCCCCGTTACACATATTGGGGTGGCCATTTTTAACCGATGCCGCTCCTATTCCAATCAGACTTAAAAATTCCAATTGCATCAGTTGGTTCCAAAATCCGGGGCGTTCAAAAAACATTACCGGTCCTGTCACCATTTTTATTTCAGGAGAATGAAAAGCGGAGGTCATTGCACTTAGCCAGTCAACCCCAAACTCACAATCGGCATCCGTGCAAACAATCAGTTCGCCTTTCGAAATTTCTATAGCCTTTTTGATAGCTGCTTTTTTGCCAAACTCCGTTTCGGATAATTGAAGAACTTGTAGCTTGAAATCAGAAATCTGAAATTTGAAATTTAAAATTTCTTCTACCGTTTTATCGGTTGAATGGTCATCAACCAGTATTAACTCCAAATTTTTAAAATCAAATTTTTGTTGGTCTATGGCTTTTAAAATCCTTAAAATATTTTGTGATTCATTGCGGCACGGGATTATTAAGGTAACTTTTGTGTTGCTTAATTTTCTCTCATCTAAGGCTAATCCATTTTCAAATTTCAAATTTCTATTTTCTAGCCTTGCCCAGCCTTTTATAAACCAAATAACAAGACCAACGTAAATTAAAAGTGGAATTAATAGAAAATACCACATCATTCTTTGTTGCTTAGATTAGAAAACAACAAGTTAAAAACACCGATAATAGACGGAATCATTATATTTAATGCCCATATAAGTGTGCTGGCTGCTACAATCCTAATTTCGGGAACTTGTGTAAAACTTAAAACAGCCATGGCTGCGGTCATCCTTACTCCTATTTCTGATATGGCAAACGTTGGAACGATGGTTTGAATAAAGAAAATAGCCGGTATAAATACTACGAACTGCCACCACAACATGCTTACATTAAAAAAACTTAGTACCAAAACATACTGGCCCAAAAATACAACGTATCTGAAAAAGGAAAGAAAGAAAATATACCTAAGTCCTGAAATATTAAGAATGGAAGTGCCTTCAATAAAATAATTCATGTGCTTATTATTTTTAAACCAAACTTTTAGTTTTCCCAAAATAAATGGCAAACTCCAAAAAATAAGAAGATAGATGACAGGAATGGCTATGAATGAAATTTTCATCCATTTCCTTAACATCATTCCTACAAAGGGGTCGTTAGCTAAAAAAAGAAAAAAACCGTAAAGTCCCATAAAAAAAGTCATAAGTAGTTGGCTCATACTTCCAATTACGGTTAATGCAACCACACGTGTATCCAATTTATTTTTCAAAAACAACATTCTTCCGGCAAACTCCCCTACCCTGTTTGGGGTAAATGAACTAACTGCCACGCCGCCCATTACTGCTGAAAAAGTTTTAAAAAAAGACAACTGCTCAATTTTTTGTATTAAAAATTTCCATTTAACGGTTTCAATTCCCCAATTTAAAAATATAAGTATAAATGCCAGACCAAGCATCCACCAATTGGTTTGAAGACTGTTTTTAAATAAATCTTTATACCCTAAAAAATCGAATCCTAAAAGCCTCTTGTATAAAAAAACACCGCACAAAACTGCAATGGCAATTTTGATAAGCCAATAGAAAACCGTTTTTAATATGGGCGATTTTAAATAAATAAGCGTTGGATTTTAAAAGTTGCAAAGCAAGTACAAAATTTTATTGAAATAGCTATCTTAATTAAAAATCGCTCTATGTTTGTAACCCATGACCGACAGGCCAATAGATAGAGAATACGACCGGATTATTTTAGGATTTGACCCCGGAACCAATATTATGGGGTATGGGGTAATTGGCATTACAGGCAAAAAATATGAAATGATAACTCTAGGCATTATCCATTTAGCCAAGCTAGAAAATCATGCCCTAAAGCTTCAAAAAATACATGAACGAAGCCTAAGCCTGATTGATATGTATAACCCGGATGAAGTAGCTTTGGAAGAACCTTTTTTTGGCAAAAACGTGCAATCGATGTTAAAACTTGGCCGAGCCCAAGGGGTAGCCATGGCGGCCGCTTTGCACCGCGGCTTACCTATTTTTGAATACACCCCAAAAAAGGTTAAAAAATCCATTACCGGAAATGGAAATGCCAGTAAAGAGCAAGTAGCTGCAATGCTTCAATCGTTGCTTAACTTTCAGGATTTACCTAAGTTTTTGGATGCAACTGATGCCGTGGCTGTGGCTTTATGTCACTTTTTTCAATCAGGCAATTCCTCTGAAGGATTGAGTAAACAATACACCGGATGGGATGCCTTTATAAAGGCAAACGATGAAAGAGTGAAGAAATAAAAGTAATGCTCAATATTCAATTTTCAACGCTCAATTATCAATATAGGACTAACAAAATTTAATATTGCGAAGCCATATGAACATTGAAAATTGAGCATTGATTATTGAAAATTATTTTTTGTAAAATTTACTTTCTAAAAATAAACGTTCCTTCTAACATTAGAAACGTGCTTGGCCAAACGAATCACCTGCTTGGTATATCCAAACTCATTATCATACCAAACGTATAATACAATACTTTTTCCATCAGGCGATACAATAGTGGCTGGGCTATCAAATACTGAAGGAGTGGAACTTCCTATAATATCACTCGATACCAATTCCTGATCGATGGAATATTTAATTTGGCTTACTAACGGACCTTCTAAAGCTGCTTTTTTCAATATGGCGTTTACGTCGGCTATAGTTGTAGCCTTTTTAACATTAAGACTCATAATAGCTAATGACCCATTTGGTATAGGAATACGAACGGCATTTGCAGTAAGTTTACCAGCAAGTCCTGGTATTACTTTAGCAATAGCTGAAGCGGAACCTGTTTCGGTAATTACCATATTTACAGCTGCTGAACGGCCACGACGGAATTTTTTGTGCATATTGTCCAACAAGTTTTGGTCGTTGGTGTAAGCATGAACCGTTTCTATATGGCCACGCTCTATTCCTAAATTATCTTCAATAACTTTTAATACAGGAACAATGGCATTGGTAGTGCATGATGCCGCTGTAAAAATAGTTTCATTGGTAATATCTTGTTGCTCATGGTTTACACCGTAAACGATATTTGGCAAATCGCCTTTGCCCGGTGCAGTTAGCATTACTTTACTAATACCTTTTGATTTTAAATGCAACGCCAATGACTCTCTGTCTCTAAAGGCTCCGGTATTATCAATCAACACGGCATTGGTTATTCCGTAGCTTTCATAATCCACTTCATCAGGCTTATTGGCTACTATCATTTTCACAATCTGACCATTGATAATAAGCGCTTTGTTCTCTAAGTCTTCAATAATCGTCCCTTTAAACTCGCCATGAACTGAGTCCATCTGAAGCAATGCGGCACGTTTTAAAATATCGGCATCACTGCTGGAACGGGTAACAATAGCCTTTAATTTTAACTGCTGCCCTTTGCCTGATAATTTTATCAATTCACGGGCTACCAAACGGCCTATACGTCCAAAACCATATAATACTACATCGGTAGGTTCAATAGTTGAAACATCATGACCAATAAAACTTTCAAGTTTATCTTTCAAAAAAGAAGACATATCTGAATAGTTTCCTTTTTCATGTGTCCACTCATCGCTTAGCTTTCCAATGTCAATTTTTGAAGGAGCTAAGTGTTCAATGTTTAACAACTCGTTAGCCAATTTTGAGGTTACATAAATATCAATGGTTTTGCTGATAATATCCTTAGCATATTTATGCAATTTTTGAACCTCAGAGCTACTTACATCAATAAGTGTGTTTCTAAAAAAAACAAGTTCTACCGCCTTTTCATAAATAAGTTTACTTACCGCATTGATTAGGTCAGCACTGGCTTTTTCTTTGTTTACCCATGATTCAAGTTCCTTGTCGTAGGCATCTTTTTTAATTTGCAACGTGTTTGTATTCATTGAATTTTAAAGTTAAATAATTGATTTGTTATCAGGCCGCAAAAGTACAAGAAATGAATAATTTTTTTAGCTTAGTGTTCATAAAAAGGGGATATGAAATTAAGAAACTTTCGCTATCAATTGGTTAAAGGTTTCAATTTGGTTAGGAATTATTTTAAACTTTCTATCGAAGTTGTTTTTATATCAATATATTTGTTTGTTGCAAAAAACAGCAAGAATAAAAATGTGCCCTTGAAAGGATATATTATGACTGCGATTTTAACCCTGATTAATCTTTTGAGAACATTCATTCTGATATTATCTTTTATCCTTAGTTCCAATAATTTATTTGGACAGGCTAACTATTCATACTTAATAAGTGGAGGTAATTTTGGTAGACCAATTACTACAATAAAAAATACAAATAGAGTATACTTAACTATCTATACTGACAGTAATACAGATATTAGAATTACAAATCATTCGAGTTACGATACGACCTTTACTCTTTTAAAAGGTAAATACATGCATATATCACTGAATCCTCAATTACTTACTACCTCATATCAGATAAGTGAAAAATTAAGTACCGGGGTTTTAATTCTTTATAGTTCAATGCTTTGTAAAATACATTTATCACAGTATTTCAATGATGATAATAGATGCACAAGCACTAGAATATTAGAAAAAGAAGATTGTGGTATGGAATACCAACCCGTTATGCCTCCATATTTATCAAATCCTATAAATGATACGGTTGGAAATTTCATAAAAATAGCTGCCTTTGAAAATAATACACGTATTAAAATTAGTACTATAAATAATTCTCGCAAAGGAAATATTATTAGAAATATACCTAACTATATTACACTTAATAAAGGCCAAAGTTATACATTCTTTGCAGCTGATTCTATATCAAATGGTGAAGTAGTAAATATAATAAATGGAGCAAAAATTGAGTCAATAGACAGCTGTAAAAAAATAGCAGTATTTATAGGTAACAATTTTGGAAGTCCACCGCCACCCATATTTTTAAAAAATTACCTAGGTAATGAAGATTTTTTTTATGGCTATTTTTTTGAACAATGTATTGACGTAGAAAAATTTAATAATAATTATATATTCATACCCAATCAATTAAATAAACATTTACTCTTTGGAAAAACATATAAAATTTGCACAAATTTATTTACAGTATTCTCTCCAGTTAAAAATGAAATTTGGGTAAATAATAAACACTATTTTTTAAATGCTGGTGAAATCATTAACGATACCTTAAGTATTTTAACCACAATTAAGAGTAAGAAACCAATTTCAGCAATTCACTTAGTTTTAAGTTATGGTAATGCACCTCACCAAGCAAATGACCTACAGAATAGCCCCAAGTATAAAAATGGGTCAGTTAATGAAATAACAAATGCAAACCCTGCAATATTTAATAAAGAACTTGTTTTGGTTAAACCACCGTTTTATGGCAATACCTTAGCAAATACCCTTCAGTTACTAAGTTATAAAAGTGATAGTGTGAAAATTAATAGTTTGTGGTTTAAGTTATCTAAAAAAAGTGGTGACTACTATTACGACAGCATTCATCTCAAAGATACATTGAGTAGAATAAAATGTAAATATGGTTGCACAGGATACTATATTTTTGATCGCATAAATTGGAATGGGGTGACACCTATAGATACAACCTATGGCAGCGGTGTTACAACCATTGGTAGCATAGGAAATACCTTTGTTCAAAAAATAAGCATAAACGATAGCCCTATTGGTTGGTTTGGCATAGATGATACAACAGGTATAAAAGTATGCCGCAATGCCCCTACTAAACTAGAAATAAACACAGGCATTTATGATGTAATAAAGGCCAATTGGTATTTTAACGGTAAATTAATTGATAGCGGAGGGGTAATTACCCAAAAATTTAAAGATACAGGCTGGCATTGGCTAAAAGTGGTAGCCAAGCGCAACCAACGCCAATGCAATGATACCTTTACCACTGAAATAAGCGAAAGAAGAATTTATATTTATCCAGATATAAATTTTAAACTTAATGATACATTGATTTGCCAAGGGATCACACTTAAAATAACTGCCAATCCTCCCACAACTGGTGAAATTTATAAATTTACCTATTCCGCTTATAAATTAGGATGTGACTATTGTTCTCCTGTGGTAATTAAACCTTCAAAAAAAGCACAACTGCGTGTAGTGGTATCCAAAACGGGGTGCATAGATTTTAAAGATACCATGACTATTTTGGTTCGCGATAGTCTAAAATTAAAACCCTTCTCCACAGATACAATTTGCTATAATTCAGTTTTTAACCCAAATATTAAAGCCAAGGGAGGTGATTCGTCCAAATACAAATTCAGTTATTCTATTGGCAGCCAAAAAATCATTCCACCATTTAATGCAGACTCATCATTTACTGCTACGGTAATACTTTCAGATGATTGCTCATTACCTTTAGACTCGGCAACCTTTACACAAATAGTGCGAAAACCATTAAAAATAAGTAAACCTAACGATACTAGTATTTGTATAAATACCTTTATAAAATTACCAACCGTTTGCACAGGTGGTAAACGTCAAAGTGTTTCATTAGTATGGGAAACAAATGGAAGAATACTTGCTGATACTGTTCATCCTTTATCAAGTTGCACTGTAAGAGGTATTGCAACCGATGCATGCAGCAAAGCTGACACTGTTTATTGGAATATTGACGTAAAACCAAAACTAACGGTAATTTCAACCACCCAATCAGAAAAACAGCTTTGCTTGGGTGAAACATTTACAATTTCGGGAACTGCATTGGGTGGCGTAGGAACACCTAGTTGGAAATTAAATGACCAAAATGGAGTAATAGCTTTAAAAAATGATAATGTATTTGCTTATGATTTAACAGCCCCGGGTAATTACAGTTTAACTACCTGGACTCAATGTTTTGATACAACTAATCTTCAATTTATAGTTAAACCTCCATTAAAAACCAAAGTTTTAATATCAGGCTTAGATACAATTTGTACGAACAAACCTTTTGAAACTTCGATTTCAGTATCAAATACAGATTCCTTAAATTTATTAGTTCGTTATAGGCTAAACACTTCGTCTTATTTTGACACCATCCTTTCAAGCAAATCAGCCATTTTAAAAGTTAATCCTCTAAATCTTATGTCACAAAAATTAGAAGTAGTTATTTCTGACCGATGCATGATTGCTGATACACTTGATAAAATGCTCTATGCACCTTCATCGTTATCTATCTTATCACCCAAAAATCGATTTTTATGCATTGGCGATACTATTCATTTGCATTTCAATGCTCATGGTGGAATTGGCCCATTCAGCTATACTATAAGTAATAGTGCAGGAATAATTAATAATACAAATTCAATGAGCACCTCATCTAATCACGGGGATGTATATAGTTTTTCAGCCATTGATGCATGCGGTACTATTGCCTCAAAAACAATGCAAGTTTTTGTGCTACCAAATATTGCTCCCCTTATTCTGTCGCCAGATTCCTTTTGCCAGGGACAGGAATTAAACACACCTAGTCCTAAATTTATTCAATCACAATTACCTTCTCAGTCCTTCAGCTATAGCTGGAATTTAGAGAACAAAAAAAATACTGATACTACAAATACAACTTTACCCAATTGGAGAAAAGCAACCTACATACTGAACAAATTAGGAACAAATAACCTTATATTTAGTTTAATTTCTAAAGAGAATAAACTATGCACCGAACAAACAAATGCGGTTACCGTAATACCCAATCCTATTTCTAATTTTTTAGCTCAGCCTTTGGTAGCAGCTATTACTAATCCAAATATTACCTTCGAAAATATGAGTACATCTGCAACTAAATATATTTGGGAGATGGGAGATGGAAATACTTTGACGACAAAAAATTTAGCCTATACCTTTAAAGATACAGGAATTTTCAGAGTAAATTTATTGGCTTATAACAGCTTGGGGTGTATGGATTCTTTTTCACGAGTAATAACCATCAATGATTTATTTCGTTTGTTTATACCGAATGAATTTTCACCAAATGGAGATGGAATTAATGATTTTTTTGAACCAATTGGTACTGCAATTCGTTCTTATCAATTAATAGTATTCAATAGATGGGGTGAGCAAATTGCAAAACCAAATATTAACGAACCTTGGGATGGAACTGATAGCTTTGGAAATTTAGTTCAAGTAGGAGCTTATCCTGTACAAATTGAAGTTTTTGATAAAAAAGGATACAGACACATTAAATCTCAGAATATAATTGTGATACGTTAATTCAAATCACGAATATTTTAAAACTAATTACCAATTCCTGAATGTATTTTTGGAACCATGAATGTACTTTTGAGTCTAATAAATATCAAACCCATTAATTTAATGTTTAAAAAAATAACTCTCTCAATTTTAGGCTATTTACTATTTGTTTTAACGGCCTCAGCAGGAAGCCCTTTAGGCGGGCAGGTATCCTACAGATATCTAGGCAATGACAAATTTGAAGTTTCCTATAAGGTTTACAATGATTGCAGAGGCACACCGTTGTCTGTACCTGAATATATAATACGATGCTCAAGTACTACTGCCACAAAAAAACTTACCGCTACCTTGGTAAGTTTGGTTGATATTACCCCCATTTGTTCCAAAGCAACAAAACCCTGTAAATCAGGGGGGTCAGGCAATTTAGGTGTGGAAGAATTAACCTATCGCGACACCCTTGATTTTAATGGAAACGAATCGGCATTCAAAAGTTGCTGTGTTATTCAAATAGGAACCGGACAATGTTGCAGAAATGCGGCTATAACCACCGGTGCTGCAAACAATGATTTTTGGGTTTATAGTACCCTCGATCTTTGTAAAGCTGCCACCAATACTTCACCGGTTTTTACTTTCAAACCTTCTTTTTTTGAATCCACTAATGAACAATTAATGAGAAGTTATATGGCTATGGATACTATTGATAACGACTCCTTATCCTACCATTTTACCGACCCTTTAACAAGTTGGACTGGAAAGACAAATTGGAGTGGAACCAACTTTGATGCCAAAAATGCTTTCACATCTTACTATCCATCAGGGTATAACAAAGCAAATGGCCCAAAACCAGAGAACAATCCACCCTACGGTATTTATTTAGATGCTGTTAGCGGCAATCTTATTGCATGGCCAGTCAATACAAGCGAAGCTACCGTTATAGCAGTTGCTGTAAAAGAATGGCGTAAGAATACTAATGGAAAATATGAACAAATAGGCGAAAGTGTTTTGGATCATATGATATACATTTCAACAAAAACAAATCATACACCTGTAGCTACCACAAAAATAAATCATAAAGTGTGTGAAGGGCAAAAAATTACCATTACTATAAACACGGATGATCAACCTTTTACTCAACCACCTCCGGCTGCGAATATTAATAATGATACAATTACTTTAACGTGGGATAAAGGAATAAAAGGTGCCAGTTATAGCATCCAAAATTCATCAGCAAAACTACCTATAGGTAAGTTTGAATGGACTCCGGCCACAGGTGATTCTAAAAAATTGCCGTTCATGTTCAGTGCTATAGCAACCGATAACAATTGTGCATTTATGGGTTCTTCGGTAAAAACTTTTAAGTTTACTGTTTATCCTAAAATAAATGTAAGCTCCACTGTTACTAAAGTAAAAGCCAATACCTACTCGGTTGGGATGAGTATTAGCAACAAAAAATACAATTATGTTTCAGGTATTAGTGTTTCTTCTAAAAATGTGGCAGATATTCGAAATTATTATTTCAAATCCTCCAATACCGTTTATTCCACGGCTGAAAATGACACCATTGTTTTTAAGAAAAATGGAAAATATTTTATAAACCAATCGTTTATTTCTGAAACAGAGTGCAACAATACCATCATTAAGGATAGTATTGAAATAACCAATTTATTGGAAGTGTCATTAGGTATCGACCCATTGGCAAACATTTATACAGATACCAATGTGTGTCAAAATCAGAAAACCAGAATAACAGCAAAGGTTACAAATGCCAAGCGTCCGGTTACCTATTCATGGAAAACAAAAACCAAAATACTATCGGACACTCTAGGATATTTTGACCAAGCATATTCAGCTAATGACACCTTATTTTTAAGTGTAAAAGATGCCAATGGAAACACAAATTCTACTTTTAAAATTATTAAAATATTAGAAATTCCAAGTATTTCTGCTGGAACAGATAAAACCATCTGCGAGGGGGTATCTACAGTTTTAAAAGCTAAAAATTTAAAAACAGGTACACTTAATTGGGAATGGACAAAAGACGGAACTAAACTGGGAACCAATGATTCATTAAAAGCTGCTCAAAAGGGAATCTATATTCTATCAGCTATCAATACTAATGGTTGTAAAGTATATGACTCCGTAGAACTTAAAAATTATCCAAATCTAAAGGTGGATTTAATTTCAGGCACGTATTGCCAAAGCAAAAATGAACTGGTTCAAAGTGAACTATTTTCAATAAACCCTAATCTTCAATTCAAATCAATCAATTGGTTTTTGATTAAAACACTGGCAACTCCAAGTGGTGGCAGTAATTTTTTGGCTGATTTAGTTACCGATACCGACCCAAGTAAAAGTTTTAATTACAAAATTAAATTTGATGATACCAGAGTATTTATTCCTTTCAATAACAAAGATTCATTACTTTTTAGGGTTACTGCAACTGATACAAACGGTTGTGTAAGCTCAGATAATATGACCATTTCTCTTATCAAAAATCCAACAATTAACCTAACAACAACGTCTGTAAATAACTGTGTCAACGATTCATTAAACCTTAACCTTTATGGCTCAACTTCAGGCTCCATTCTTTGGACACCGCTAACCGGTGCGGGTTATGAAAACTGGAAATCATATACCCCAACCAAAGGATTATTGTTAGCTTCCGCTTTTGGAAAACCTGGATTTTACAAAATAAGGGGTGACGCAACTTTTGAGTCCTGCACAAGTAAAGATTCAATAATAATTAATGTTTTGCCCTTGCCCAAACCAATGGTTTGGGTGAGTATGGCCACAGGTTTAGTGAAAATAAAAGACTACACTTTTAATATAACCGACCGTAAATGGTACATAAATAACGTTTTTTATACCTCAGCTGATACCTTGTTATTGAGCAAATCATTTGCCCATATGCAACCTATAAAACTTGAAATAACCGACAAATTCGGCTGTACAAATGATACTACGTTATTAGTAAATACCCTTAGTACTTCAAGAATTAATCCTTCAAAAATTGAGATATATCCCAATCCTGCCAATACCGTTTTATTTTTAAAACAAATGGATGCCTGGGTTCCTACATCTTATGAAATACATGATGTATTGGGCAAAAAAGTTTTAAGCGGAATAACAGGAAATAAAGTAGAAATGATAGATTTACAATCTATTAAACCCGGTGCTTATTATTTAAAATACAATTCAGGCTTGGGGCACATTGCCGTTACCTTTATTAAATCGGAGTAATTAGTTTCTGTCAACATTGGCTTATATTGTTGGAATATCAGGCGGAAGTGCTTCCGGAAAAACGACGTTGATTCAAAAGTTAAAACAAATTTTTGATGAATCGCAACTGGCAGTATTATCGCAAGACCATTATTACAAGCCATTAGAACTTCAAATAAGGAATGAACTTGGTGAAATAAACTTTGATGAACCGGAAAGCCTTGATTTAGAAAAATTTTTAAAGGATTTAGAGCTATTACAAGCAGGATATAGTTTGGAAATAGAAGAATATGTATTTAATAATCCTAACAAAATTGGTAGCACTATTACGGTAAACCCAGCCAAAATAATACTTATTGAAGGTATCTTTATTATTGGCCAATCCGATATTGAAAACAAACTGGATTTTAAAATCTTTATTGATGCCGAGGAGGAAATAAAATATAATCGCCGATTAAAACGCGATTCAGAAGAAAGGGGAATGGACAGAGCCGAAATTCATTATCAATGGCACAGCCAAGTATTTCCTTCCTATCAAAAATATTTACTTCCTTATAAAGAAAAGGCAGATATCTTAATAACCAATAACTACGATTTTGAGGTAGGATTAAATTTGGTAATTGAACGGATGAAAAAATTCCTAATTATTTAAGCCGCCTGTTCAAAAAACTTTGCAATTTTTTCTTGCACAAATGCCTTCTTAATTTCAACTTTATCATCTTTGCTTGATGGGGCTTCATACATAGCATCCGTAAATATAGATTCACAAATACTTCGTAATCCACGAGCTCCAAGTTTACAATCAAACGCAGTGTCTACAATAAGTTCTATTATTTCATGAGAAACAATAAGCTCCTTATTTTCCAGTTCAAACAACTTTTTATATTGCTTTAATAACGCATTTTTAGGTTCTAATAAAATTCGTTTTAAGGTAGGTTTATCCAATGGTGAAAGATGAGCCAAAACCGGCAAACGTCCTAATATTTCTGGAATCAAACCAAACTTGCGTAAATCTGTAGCTGATACATTTTCTAAAATATCCTCCGTAGATTTTCGATCATTTACCGATTTAAAACCTACCGTTTGTTTATTTAAACGACGTTCAATTATGCGGTCAATCCCTTCAAAAGCACCACCACAGATAAAAAGAATATTACTGGTATCTACCGCAATGTATTTTTGGTCAGGATGTTTTCTTCCGCCTTGAGGTGGCACATTTGTGATGGTGCCTTCCAATAATTTTAATAATGCTTGTTGAACTCCCTCACCCGAAACATCGCGTGTGATAGATGGATTATCTGATTTTCTGGATATTTTATCCATCTCATCAATATAAATAATTCCGCGTTGAGCTGATTCTACATTGTAATTAGCAGCTTGCAAAAGGCGAGTTATAATACTTTCGACATCCTCCCCCACATAACCGGCTTCTGTTAATACAGTAGCATCGGCTATGCAAAACGGAACATCCAATATTTTTGCAAGGGTTTTGGCCAATAAGGTTTTACCTGTGCCTGTTTCCCCTACCATCAGTATATTGCTTTTTTCAAGCTCTACACCATCATCTCCCTTTTCAGCCGACAACCTTTTAAAATGATTATAAACCGCCACAGCAAGTATTTTCTTTGCCTGATCCTGACCAATAACCCATTGATCAAGATGTTCCTTAATTTCTTTAGGCAATAAAACTTTGGACGGTTTATATTTTGGAACTTTTTTATTTTTTGAAGAGCTATCTTCATCCAAAATTAAAACCGCCTGATGAATGCAATCGTCGCAAATATTCCCTTCTACTCCGGTAATAAGTATACCTACCTGGCTTTTAGGCCGTCCGCAAAATGCGCAAATTGGCTGAGCCATTTTTTAAACTATTTTCTTAATCAAAACTTCGTCAACCATGCCATAAGCCTTCGCCTCTTCCGCTGTCATCCAATAATCACGGTCGCTGTCCTTTTCAATTTTTTTCAACGGTTGACCAGAATGGAAAGCTAGAATATCATAAAGTTCCTTTTTTAACTTCTGAATTTCTTTCACTGTAATCTCCATATCCGAAGCTTGCCCCTGGGTTCCTCCCAACGGTTGATGAATCATTACACGCGAGTGTTTTAAAGCGGTTCTCTTACCTTTCTTACCTGCACACATCAATACAGCTCCCATACTGGCAGCTATTCCTGTACAAATGGTACTAACATCACTTGTTATGTATTGCATGGTATCATAAATACCAAGACCAGCATAAACTGAACCTCCCGGTGAATTAATATAAATTTGAATATCACGTCCAGGATTTGAAGAATCCAAAAACAACAACTGGCCTACAACAATATTGGCCACACTGTCATCAATTCCTGTTCCTAAAAAAATAATTCTATCCATCATTAATCTTGAAAAAATGTCCATTTGAGAAACTCTCATTTCCCGTTCTTCCAAAATATAAGGTGTCATATTTTCAATATAATGATCTACATGCAAGCTATTAATTCCTAAATGCTTGGTAGCGTATTTTTTAAATTCTCTTCCGTCGTTCATTTTTTATTTTTTTAAATTGTTAATTTATTTTTTGTTTTTAAAAAATCTACATAACCCATTTTTAAGGAAAAGTGGACCAGCCATTTACTCAGCCTTCATATCCAAATTTCCAAATCAATTAATGATGATGCTGATGATTGTGTTGCTTAATCATATCATAAAAACCTTCAACGGTGGTTTTTTGTTCTACTACCGTCACAACATTTTTTACTTGATTTACCACCGCACGTTGAATGGCTAATTCTCTTACCTTATCCATAAAACGTTGTTCCTTTTTTTGTTTCTCTGTAAACTCTTCAACCCAAGCAAATTCAGGATTTGAAATACCATAATTGCGCAACAAACTGGCAGAATATCCCAAAGCTGTTTGGTTAAATTCATCCTCAGTAATTTCAATATTAAATAATTTAATAGCTTTTTCCTGAATTAATTGGTAGCGCAATGCTCCTGATTCTTTTTCATATTTTTCATTGGCATTCTCAGGTGTATAGGCTTCAGGATGGGCATCCATTAACCAACGGGTAAGAAATGTATCGGGTAAAGAAAATGAATGCTTTTCCATTATCAAATGATCCAATTCATGCTCCAAATGGTGCTCAGTTTCTGAATTATAATATATTTCAACATTTTCTTTAACCTTTGACTTAAAAGTTTCTTCATCCGTTACCACACCCGGTCCAAAAACCTTATCAAATAAATCCTGGTTAATTTCTGATGGTGTAAATTTTTGAATATTTTTTATTTCTGCTTCAAATGTGTCGTTCAAATCACTTAAACCTTCTTTTGGAATACCGGTAGCAGAAGCCATAACAGTTTCGTTATCATTAAAAAGTGCTTTTAAATTTACAACGATTTTATCTCCTGTTTTTTTGTTCATAAACAGGTTTTTAGTGGCGTCATCCTTTACTAATTCAGGAATTACAGTTGTTTCTTTACCTGCAACACCACCTTCCAATGGTTTATTTTCATTGTCCAATTCAGTAAGAATGACTAAAATACTATCCGACTCGGCTGTGCTTTCTTCTACTTTTTCAAGCACCCCATGACGACGGCAAAGATTGTTTATTTCAGTTTCTACCTCTTTGTCATCTACTTCAATAACATATTTGGTTACGCTGTCATTGCTCGAAATATTAAAATCAAAGTTTGGGGCTAACCCTAAATCAAAATTAAAGGTAAAACTTTCTGATTTTTCAAAATCAACCTCCGATGGTTTATCAAGGCTTAACAAGGGCTGTCCTAAAATATCAATATCATTTTCTTTTAGGTAACCAAACATTTTTTCCGAAGCCAATTTATTTACTTCATCGGCAATGAAAGATTTACCATAAAGTTTTTTAATCATTGATACAGGAGCGGTTCCTGGTCTAAAGCCCGGTATTTGAGCCTTTTTACGATATGTTTTTATTTGTTCGTCTACTTTGGGTTCATAGTCAGCTTTTTCTAATGTTACAGATAAAGTGCCATTAAGATCGTCGGTTTTTTGAAATGCTACGTTCACTAGTTATGTTTTAAATTTTTGATGTGCAAAGTTAGGGGGTTACAAAAGGTTTTCCAAAGACTGTTAGTCTGTCAGAATTTCACAAAGTAAGACAGAATGCCAAGTAAAATTAGAATGACACCGGTAATTTTCTTTTCATAATGTTCTAAAAAATGAAGATTGAAGCGCTCCATAGTTTTTTTACCGGATAATGTAAGAATTGTAATTCCAAGTAAAGTTATGATAAGATAGATAGCCGAAACTGTCCAAATACCTTGCCACCCATAGGTTCCAGCTGTAAAATAAAATGTTTCAATTTCTAAACAAGGTGAAAAAAACATGGCCATGGCCATTGTAAAAACAATTTTGGAAAAGGAATGAATTTTTATTTTAACATCGTCATGATGATGGTCATGCTGACCAAGGCTTATATAAATTATCCCAAATAAGGTGAGTAAAAGCGGAGCAAACCACTCTGTAAATTCACCCATTTTAAGCGAAGCTTCATGACCTATTATACCAATAAATACGCCTAAAATTATGGTACTTAATACATGAGCAAAACTCACAATTAATGCCAGCTGGATAGTTTGCTTTTTATTCCATTTTTCGCTTTTAGCCAATAATGCCAAAGGCAACCAATGGTGAGGAACTATAACATGTATTAGGCTAAGAATTAAGCTGCCTATCGCTAATTGAAGCATAAATAAAATTAAGCTCCAATCTGATTTTTAAGATTTTGAACCTGATTTTCCCAAACCATTTCAAATTCATCATAATCATCCTCTTCGGTATAATCAGCTACTATTAATGCTAAGTCGTCGGTTACTTCATCTTTATGAATAATAAATTCTAAAGTTTCATTAACATTTGGACCAGTAACCCAACGAAATTTAACATGCTTACGATTTTGATTTTTAACAAGCTCACCTTCCATTGTTTCACCATCATCCCATTTAAAAACATAGTTACTACCATGTACGGAAACATCATCAGCAAACCAGGAAGAAAGACCTGAAGGTGATGAAATATAGGTGTATAAAGTATTCGCTGAACAGTGCATTGGAAATTCCAATTCTACCCTTTGTCGCTTGTCATTTATTTTAGAACTTTGCATACTTTTAAAAACTCTTAAAAATCATACATTCTTTCGGTATAATTTTTTTAAAGTTCGCGAATATATTAAAAAAATGTTAAAATGGCTATGGTTTAATAAAAGGTTATTTATGGAACACCGCTGGGTGCTTCTGTTATGGGTATATTTTATTATGGTTAGCACAGCTAGCATAGTTATTACACCCTATGGTCATTTCAATATTTGGTTAAGCAATCATTATCACAACGGTATAGGTTTTTTCTTTAAGTATTACACCCATTTTGGTGAAGAGTGGATTTTAGTTCCTTTGGGATTACTGCTTGTTTGGTTTTTAAAAAGCATAACATTTACGATTAGATTGGCGGCTACTTTTATTTTCAATACCTTGATTACCATTTTTTTTAAGTTTTTAATTTTTGACTACAATCGGCCAAAGTTGGTTCTAGAAAAATTCAATCTGGTTTTCACAGAAGGTGTAAAGGTTCATGAATACAATAGCTTTCCATCAGGACATTCTTCGGCAGCATTTGCCATGGCTTTGGCTTTGGCATTTTGGTTTAATAATAAAGCAGTTAGCATTGTTGTTATCCTTATGGCCATTGGCGTAGGATTAAGTCGCATCTATCTTCAACAGCATTTTATTGAAGATGTCATTGGAGGAGCTACTATTGGTTTGTTAGCCGCAGGATTGGCTGCAGGTTTAACTTGGATACCTAAAAATAAAGCATGAAAAAATATCCCCATTTAATAATTACCTTATTTTCTGCCCTGCTTTTTATCCCCTTTTTGGGGGCAGTTCATTTATTTGATTGGGATGAAATAAACTTTGCCGAAGCAGCTCGCGAAATGATTTTAACCCAAAATTACAGCCGTGTTCAAATAAATTTTGAACCTTTTTGGGAAAAACCGCCTTTGTTTTTTTGGATGCAAGTAGCTGCTATGAAACTATTTGGTGTTAGTGAATTTTCAGCTCGACTGCCAAATGCAGTTTGCGGAATATTTACCTTAAACATTTTATATTACTACGGCAAAAAACTATTTAATACTAAGATAGCCTGGTGGTGGTTGCTACTTTATATTGGCTCCATCACTCCTCATTTTTACTTTAAGAGTGGCATAATCGACCCATGGTTCAACCTCTTCATTTTTCTTGGAATTGTTCAACTCTATTTGGGTACTAATAAATCAACCAACAGAACCAAAAACTTTGGATTGAGTGGTTTGTTTTTAGGATTAGCTTTACTTACCAAAGGCCCGGTAGCTGTTTTAATAGTCGGGTTATGCGGCCTAGTTTATTTAATAATTAATAAATTTAAACCTTTTTTCAGCTTCATTGATTTATTGGCATTAACGGGTTCTATGCTCATTATTCCATTACTTTGGTTTTTGCCTGATTGGCTGGCAAATGGCTTTTGGTTTACCAGCGAATTTTTAAAGTACCAGGTTGACTTATTTTTACATCCCGTAGCCTCTCATGGCCAACCATGGTTTTATCATCCTGTGGTGCTTCTTATCGGGTGTTTTCCTGCGGCCATTATCGCTTTGCCCTATATTTTCAAAACCAACAATTCAAACATTGAATCTTTTGTAAAATGGATGAAAATATTGTTCTGGGTGGTATTGGTTTTATTTTCCATGGTTACCACCAAAATTGTTCATTATTCATCCTTGTGCTATTTACCACTAACCTTTTTAGGAGCATGGGGTTTGCATCAATCCAACGGATTTTTAAAGCTTTGGCAAAAAATAATGATTGGTTTTATTGGTTTTATCTACAGTGCTATTTTTATCCTGATTCCTTTAATGAGTAGTAATTCTGCTATAAAAAACTATTTGGTAACAAATATCAACGATGATTTTGCTGTAGCAAATATTCTAACTCCTACCGCTTGGTTGGGTTGGGAATGGATACTTGGATTGCTGTTTCTTGCGCTGTTAATTCTTAGTTTTATTTACCAGCTAAAATCCGCCAAGGCCGTTAAATTACTTTTAATTGGAAACGCTTTGTTCCTTTTTATTTTCAGTGTATTGGTTATCCCAAAGGTTGAAAATCACGTTCAGGGGAGTATTATTAATTTTTATAAAGGATTGCAAAACAAAGAAATATACATTGAAACCGTAGGTTTTAAAAGCTATGCCCATTACTATTATACGGATAAAAACGCTCCAAAAAAATCGGACAAACTGTATCAGGAAACTTTAAATTATTTAAATACACAAAGAATAAATACAGCAGGAGAGCTAAGTGAACAGCAGCGGAACGAACTAAACAGTTTTAAAAAACAATGGTTTTTGGAAGGTGAGCTTGATAAGCCGGTGTATTTAGTTTATAAAATTACCAATACCCAGGGAATGGACACCAACCAAAGGTTTCAGTTGGTATTGGATAAAGGAGGTTTTAAGGTTTTTAAACGGGGAAAATAATTAAGCAATTCATAAACAATTCATCTAACCTAACCCAAAAAGAGGGTTATCCTCTGTTATCATTTTAGTTATTGTTTTTCAATATGATAGTTTACCAAATCCCAGCTTTCTGAGTTATTTATTCTTTCCTTTTTTACTAGCCCTATGTTTTTACCCCAATAATATTTTGTATCATAGGAATCCCAGCAAGCATCATCTTTACATTTAAAAACTACAACACTGTCAATTGTGTATTTTGGAAGCACTATCGTTGTATCTTTATGAATTAAACTGGATTCAAACATTGAAATGTTTCCTTTGTGATTTTTATCAAATGGATAAAAGAAAGTTACTGTTTCCCCATTATAATCTCCAGCTTTCGATTTACCCAGTCGTAAATCAATTGAGTAAGGGGGGGCTAACGATTTTGCAGGTAGGTCTGGATTTGCCCCAAAAGTATAATATTCATACTCATACTTTGTTGTAGTACTATAAATAAGCATATTGACCATATCCTTAATTACTGTATTTTTTCCGGTAAACGTTTTGCTTCTGATACTAATACTTTTTAATACTAAAGTATCATATAAACCATTTTTATTATTTTGATACACCCACCAGCTACCGGGTTTTAAAATCAATATAATCGCGGGCTTCACCCAAGGTATAAGGCCCGTAGGTTTTACCTATTTCGTCATCAGGCTTGCAGCAGTGCAAAGTGATTGCCGAAATGGCTAACAGAAGTATAAAAGAAATTTTAATCAATAACTTCATTTATCAAACATACTAAGTTTTCTGCTAATTACTAAATTCCTTTTTAAGAAGGTTCAAACTCAATAAAAATATCCACCACCTTACTTTTGTATTAAATAATAAACCCAAGGTGCCGGTAAAATTCAAACATTTTAAAACTCCAAATCCCGCCACTTTTTACTTTTTTTAAGCTTTTGCAGCCAATCTTTTAAAGGTTCCCGTTCATCAATAATGTACCGAATAGAAAATCCTGATTGCAAATGATAGGCGGAATAATTTTTCTTAAAATCTACATAAGGTCTAAAATCAAACGAAATAGTATAGGGAATAAAAAAGAAGGTATACTCAGCACCGCCAATAAAATCAAGTCCTGCCATTTTACCAAGGTCATAGTTTTGAGCTACATGAATGCCACCTCCGGTATAAATATTCATTCGGTTTCCAATAACCCGGTAATGTTGTTTTCCCAATAGCACCAATGAAATATCATTATTGGAAAGAGGAAGCATTGCTTCCAAAGTGGTTTGCTTGGCTACCCGCTTTTGAGCTGTAAGGGCAATAAATGAATCATCTAATTTTACCCCTGCCGAAAAATTATAATGCTGTGCTTTACCTAAAATTGAAAGAAAAAAAAGCCCTGTAAAAAACAGTACCCGCATGGTTTAGGTAAGTTTGTACTCGGTAATATTTAATTGCAAATGGGCTATGGCCTTTTCAGAAACAGTTTGTTCGGCTTTTTTCTTGGTTTGATGCAAGGCATCTAACAAAAGTTCATCGTCAATGTAAACGCCAATTTTAAAGAGTTTACCATGGCGGTCTATCACTTCTTCTATCAGCCTAAAATCAACAACCTTTTTGTTTTTTTGACCCCATTGAATTAAGATACTTTTATAATTTTCGTGAATATTATCTAAATTCTCAATATCAATATAAGGCCTCATAAGTTTATTAATAACAAACTTTCGAGCCACATTAAAGCCGTGGTCTAAATATACTGCTCCGGTAAAAGCCTCCAGTGCATTGCCGGCTATTCCATAAATATTGGTGGTTTTTGTTTTACGAAGTGAATCGTTAAGCGTTAAAAATTTTTCAATCCCAAGTTTTCGGGCAATGCTGGAAAGTTGCTCTCGACTCACAATTTTTGAACGCATTTCGGTAAGATACCCTTCGCCTTTACCCGGAAATTTTTTAAAAACAAATTCGGCTACTACCAAATCAATTACGGCATCACCTAAAAATTCGAGCCGTTCATTGCTATAGCGTTCAGTATTTTTATGAACTACCGCCGAGTTATGCATAAAGGCTTGATGATACAATTTTAAATTTACAGGATACACACCGGTAACACCTCGCAATAATTTTGCAAAAGCTTTATCTTCTCTATTCCTAAATAAAAATGGTATCAGCCCTTTTCGGCTCAAAATTTAAATATATTTCTTAAAGATAACGGAAACATTATGGCCACCAAAACCAAATGTATTACTCAAGGCTGTATTCACAACCCGTTTCTGAGCCTTATTAAACGTAAAGTTAAGACGAGCATCCAATTCAGGGTCGTCCGTAAAATGGTTAATAGTTGGTGGTACAATATCCTCTTTAATAGCCATTATAGAAGCAACTGCTTCTATAGCTCCGGCTCCTCCAAGCAAATGCCCGGTCATAGATTTTGAAGAACTTATATTCAGATTATAAGCATGTTCTCCAAAAACACTTTTTATGGCAATGGTTTCTGCAATATCTCCCAAAGGAGTACTGGTGCCATGAACATTGATATAATCAATATCTTCAGGTTTCATTCCAGCATCGGCCAATGCAATGTTCATTACATTTATTACGCCAATACCTTCAGGATGTGGGGCTGAAATGTGATAAGCATCTGCTGATAGTCCGCCACCGGCTACTTCAGCATATATTTTTGCACCTCTAGCTAAGGCATGGTCTAAACTTTCCAATACCAAACAAGCGGCACCTTCGCCTAACACAAAACCATCACGGTCTTTATCAAAGGGTCGAGAGGCTGTTAAAAAATCATCGTTCCGTTCGCTCAATGCTTTCATAGAATTAAAACCACCCATGGCAGCTTCATTTACACACGCTTCAGAACCTCCGGTGATGATAACATCCGAAATCCCCTGTTGTATGTATTTAAAAGCATCAAAAATAGCGTTGTTGCTGGAAGCACACGCTGAAACGGTTGTAAAATTAGGACCTCTTAAACCGTATTTAATAGAAATATGGCCACCTGCAATATCCGATATCATCATAGGAATGAAGAACGGACTAAAACGTGGTGTACCATCTCCTTTGGCAAAATCAGTACATTCTTTTAAAAATGTAGTGAGTCCACCAATACCCGACCCCCAGATTACACCGGTACGGTCAGGATTAAATTTGCCTACTATTCCGGCATCCGCAATAGCCTCATCTGCCGAAACCATGGCATACTGAGCAAAAGGATCCATACGGCGAACTTCTTTTCTATCCATATAATTTTGAACATCGAAGTTTTTTATCTCGCAGGCAAATTTTGTTTTAAATTTTTCGGCATCAAAACGAGTGATGAGGTTGGCACCACTAACACCATTGCAAAGCGCTTCCCAATAGTCAGGAGCGGTATTACCAATGGGCGTAAGGGCACCAATACCTGTTACAACTACTCGTTTCAAAAGATTTTTACTTTACGTTTGCTGAAATATAATCTACTGCCTGACCAACTGTTCCAATCTTTTCAGCTTGGTCGTCTGGAATAGCAATATTGAATTCTTTTTCAAATTCCATGATTAACTCTACAGTGTCTAATGAATCAGCTCCAAGATCGTTTGTGAAACTGGCTTCTGTTGTAACTTCTGATTCTTCTACGCCAAGTTTGTCAACTATAATGGCTTTAACGCGTGATGAAATGTCTGACATTTTTTTTAGTTTTATATTATTGGGCAAAGATTAATTTTTTAGAATAAATAGGCAAGGGAAAATTTTAATGATTTTTAAGGAATGTTTATTGCCCTTTTGTTTACAAAAAAAACTTTAAAAAATTACTCCTTTATAAATTTCAATCGACTCGTAATATCCTTATCTGAAATTTCTAATGTATAAACCCCATTACTAAAATTCGCTACATCCAAAGTTTCTTCAGGTAAATAAACATCCTTTTGTAATACAATTTGACCAAGCACATTTAATACCTTCAACTGGTAAGGTTTCCTTTCCCCTATTTCTATGGTTAGATTTTGGGTGACCGGATTGGGATAGATAGTTATTAAATCATTTTTGAAAGAACTCATTTCAAGCATTTTATAAGAAAAGACGGTGTCCATAGAACATTTAAAATTAGATAATCTTAACATTATTGATTTACCTGTTGCTACATTTTTATATAAAGTAATATTCACGCCATTTGATACAAACAAAGTATCCAAATACCAAAAACGTGATGTTTGATACAATGATTTATCTGTAAATTTAACAGAATCTTTAAGCTCCGTTTTTACAATTAATGGGATTGGCATTGGTATTACATCTAAATCCAAGTAGCCTTTAGTTTCACAATCTCCTGTTTTTGATAACAAGTTTACTTTATAAAATCCGCCTTGTTTATTAAAATTTGAAGAATTGATTATTCCATCTTTTACTTCACCGATTAACGGATAAACACTATAACCCGGTTCGTTTACTTTAAACCATTTCCGGCTTTCACCATCCTCATTTACCAAACTATCCAAATCCACAACTTCACTTCTGCAAAATTTTATATTTTGATATTTAAAATTCTGCGTTGGCGATTTTTGAATAACAATAATTATAGTGTCATTAGCCTTGCATTTGTTTGAATCAGTAACTTGAATTGAAAAAATTAAAGAATCCTTGCTTTTTGTTCCGAGGCTTACTCTTGATTTATCAAAGGTAAGCGAAAAATTATATTTTGTGGTTGTATCTAAATCCGAAAGCAAATCGGAAAGGTTATTATCCAACCCTTTAGCGTTTTTCAAAGTCTTTAAAAGTTGCCATTGCACATTTTTATAAAGATTGATGTTGCTTGGCGATTTTATCAATTCTATTTGATTTAAAGTATTTTTATTCTGACAATAACTGCTGTCATAAATTTTGATGGTAGGAGTTGGAAAATTTGTCACCAAAACACTGTCCTTTGAAAAACATCCAGAACTATCTTTAGCTTCAACAAAATAGTAGCCTGATGCGGAAGCCTTAGTCATATTTTGACTACCTATATTAATCCCTTTGAAAAACCAAGACCATGAAATAGCCTTGGAAAAATTTGTTGCAACAGCAATTAAAGAAATACTGTCGCTTTTACAAACGACTTTATTTAATCCTGCATCTAAGGTACTTTTTAATATTTTTATATTACACCAACTATACATCTTTTGACCTTTTGCGTCAGTTACCTCCAATTCCATTAGACTGTCGCAAAGAACTTTATAATATAAATAGTTTGATGACGTAGGTGTTCCTTTTCCCCATTTAAAGGTATAGGGTGCTATTGCATTTATAACCTTAGCATTAAAATCAAGCCCAGCCCCTATGCAAACCGCTGTATCTGAAGTAATTAAGAATGTAATATCCATAACCTCTGGTACTTTTACCGTATCAAAATACATTGAAGGACAATTCCCTGGTGAATAATTTATTGTATGACGAATAAAGTATATTCCCTTTTTTCTGAAAACAACAGTATCCTTAGATGAAAACGATTTATGTGATTTTGTTTTTAAAAAATAGAAACTGTTGGTATTAGAAATAACTTTTCCTGATGTATCAACAATTTCCCATAAATAAATTGGAGTTCCACTGTTTTTAATAACCTGACTTTCCAAAGCTACCTTGTTATCTGCAATTGCTTTTGTTAAAAACTTTGCTTTTGCAATTGGCTTAACCCGAATTGAATAAGATTTAATTGTCCTTAAACCACTAGGGCAATGATTATCTTCAGCTGTTACTTTAAATACATGTGGAATATCACTTACGTCAGACTCCTTTGGCGTCCAACAAAATCTTATTTTTTGAAGTCTCTCTTTAGGATCAATAATACTCAATGAAGCATTTTTAATAGGATTATTCCAACTCAGGGATACAGTATCTGGTGGACTCGGTTTTTTGGGTGGGGCAGGTATAAACTGTTTATCATCTGATGTAATAGTAAAACAAATTTGATTTCCTGCACATACTTCATATTTGTAAGGTCCATAAAGCAGTGGAGAATTATTATCAGGACAAGTAATAATATTTAAAATGATATCACGTGTAATATCTCCTATAACTTTATATTACCTATACTGTCTTTTCGCCATTCGATTACTTTTATAGCCAATTTTGTTATCTCCGAACAATTGGTTGGTGTAAAAATAATTCCTCCATCGTATTCATCAAAATAAGTCCCAATTGGGGGATTAACATTAGGATTAGCTCCTTTCCTTTTATCATAACCTATTGGCCAATAGTCTTCTAATGGGCTTTTAAAGTTGCGTGAAGATGACCAATCCACTTTGTTAAACCAATTTTGCATTGGTTCGGTTAGTGAATATGAAAGTGAATCTCTATCGATAGTGTCAGCCGCTGTATAACTAAAATATGCTGGTTGGTTGCAACAGAGGCTTAAAACTGGAGAAGTTAAAAAAACTGGAGAAGAATTTCTTTGTGCAGTGCATAAATTTAGACTGGCTGTAACCCAAAAATCATTACCAGACCCACCTGTAGTCAAATTAGAAGGCCTGCAACATTGTCCCATTCCTATTTTTAATAGGCAGACTTTATTAAAACTTGATTCATTTCCATTAAAGTCAATTTGATAGGTATAAACATGCTCCTCAAATATTGGTGCAGAAGTGCTTATGGGTTTATTTGAAGGATTACACTTTTTAGTAAATGTATCACATACATTGGAAATATCACGAATACCTACCAAACTTGCATTAAGCTTTAATTCTTTAGTTGTATTTACATCTAACAATTTAAAGCTTGGTGAAATTAAAGATCCTCCCCTGCAATCTCTATAAAATTTAAAAGTAACGTCAAATTTCTGACTGCCTAAATACTTATAAGTTATTTCTCCTCCTACTAAATGATTAGCCTTAGAAGTAAAGCAGAAAAATAGACTAAATACTAATGCAAGTAATTTTAGATTCATGTGTTTGGCTTGTTCATTTAAGATTAGATAGCTAAACATACAATAGGTTGCGACCTAATCTGATGTTTTTACAAACTTTTGCATTAATATGGCATTTCTTACCATTAATAATGATGCGGCAAAACATAAAATCGTTGAAATAAAAAAGGTTTGATTCTTACAGAACCAAACCTTTTTTTAAGCATTTATAAATTTTTCTAAGCTTCGCCCATTGGCCCGCTAAAATTCATTGGGAATCCTTGCTGACCTTCATGCATTTCTATAGTTCCAAAAATATCTTCGTACTTATTGATATTTTCACCCAATGCCAGTAATAAGCGTTTGGCATGCTGAGGTGTTAAAACAATTCGTGACTTAACTTTTGCTTTTGGCACTCCTGGAAGCATTCTTACAAAATCCACTACAAACTCAGCATTGGAATGAGATATGATAGCTAAATTAGAATAAATCCCTTCGGCTACTTCTTCTGATAATTCAATATCTATTTGATTTTCGTTTTCTTTATTTGCCATTTTTTTAAAAGGATGTTAGATTATTAGAAATTAGATGTTAGATATAAAAAAATCTTATATCTAACATCTAAAAGTCTAAATTCTATTGTGACATTTCTACAACTTCTTCCTTATCTGCCTCCTTTGAAGCCATAAGAAGATCGTACTCCTCACGAGAACCTACAACCAAATTTTGGTAGCTTCTCATTCCGGTGCCGGCTGGAATAAGATGTCCTGTAATTACGTTTTCTTTCAAACCTAACATTTCATCAACTTTACCGGCAATTGCAGCTTCGTTTAATACTTTGGTTGTTTCCTGGAACGATGCAGCACTTAACCAACTGTATGTACCCAATGATGAACGGGTAATACCCATCAACAATGGAGAGGATGTAGCTGGAACAGCATCACGAACCTGAACAATTTTCATGTCCTTACGACGTAGCATTGAGTTTTCATCACGCAAACGACGTAAACTTACAATCTGTCCTGGTTTTAAATTCGTGCTATCTCCTTCTTCCACAACTACTTTTTGATCATAGATATGGTCGTTTTCTTCTTTAAAGTCAAGTTTTTCAACATATTCACCTTCAAGGAATTTTGTATCTCCAGGTTCTACAATCTGTACTTTTTGCATCATCTGGCGAACGATAACCTCAATATGCTTATCGTTAATTTTTACACCTTGTAAACGGTAAACCTCTTGAATACCATTAAGGATATAACGTTGAACAGCACCTGGTCCTTGAATACTTAAAATATCCTGCGGAGTAATAGCACCATCTGATAATGGGAAACCTGCTTTTATAAAGTCACCATCCTGAACCAAAATGTGCTTAGATAAAGGTACTAAGTACTTTTTCTTTAAGCCATCTTTTGATTCGATGGTAATCTCCCTGTTTCCACGTTTGATACCACCGTAAATTACGATACCTTCAATCTCAGAAACAATGGCAGGGTTTGAAGGGTTACGTGCTTCAAATAATTCTGTTACACGTGGCAAACCTCCTGTGATATCACCTGTTTTACCAAGCGTTCTTGGAATTTTCACCAAAATAGTTCCTATTTTGATTTTTTCTCCATTTTCAACAACGATATGTGCACCAACAGGTAAGTTAAATTCTTTAATAATTTCATCACCTTTTCCGGTTAATTCAAGAACAGGAACCAGTTTTTTGTCCTTGCTCTCAATCATCACCTTTTCTACGTGACCTGTTTGCTCGTCTATTTCTTCACGGTAAGTTAATCCGTCAACGATGTCCTTGTACAATACTTTTCCGGGAACATCACTAACAATTACCGCGTTAAATGGATCCCACTTACAAACCGCATCACCTTTATTAATTTTTTGACCGTCTTTGATTAATAAATGTGCACCGTAAGGAATGTTCATTGTAATAATTGGATCAGCTTCTTTGTCATCCATAATTCTTACCTCACCTGAACGACCAATTACTACAGTAATTTCTTCACCATCATCATCGGTTGTTTTAACAGTTTTTACGCCATCAAATTCAGCTCTTCCTCCAAATTTTGCAAACATGGTAGACTCAGATGCAATACCCGAAGCCGCACCACCCGTGTGGAATGTACGAAGTGTAAGCTGAGTTCCCGGTTCACCGATTGACTGTGCAGCAATTACACCCACAGCTTCACCATTTTGAACCACTCTACCCGAAGCTAAGTTTCTTCCGTAACATTTTACACAAACACCCGCTTTAGATTCGCAAGTAAGTACTGAACGAATTTCTACAGTTTCAATAGGTGAATTTTCTATTTGCTCACAAATATCTTCAGTAAGTTCAGAACCGGCTACACAAATTAGTTCGCCTGTTAATGGATTATGAATATCATAGAGACAAGAACGCCCTAAAATTCTTTCGTACAATGATTCTACAACTTCTTCATTATCTTTTAAGGCAGTCATTTCAATACCACGCAATGTTTGGCAATCCTCAATTGAGATTACAACATCTTGTGCCACATCATGTAAACGACGTGTTAAATAACCCGCATCAGCTGTTTTCAAAGCCGTATCCGCCAAACCTTTACGAGCACCGTGGGTAGAAATAAAGTATTCTAATACCGAAAGTCCGTCTTTAAAGTTTGATAAAATCGGATTCTCGATAATTTCACCTCCGCCTCCACCAACTTTCTTTTGTGGTTTTGCCATCAATCCCCTCATACCACCCAACTGACGAATCTGCTCTTTAGAACCCCTCGCTCCTGAATCCAACATCATAAATATTGGATTAAATCCTTGGTTGTCACCAGTTAATTGTTTAATAAGGGCATCAGAAACTTTTGAGTTTACACGTGTCCAGATGTCAATTACCTGATTGTATCGTTCGTTGTTCGTTATAAATCCATTATTATAATTACTCCAAACTTCTTCAACTTCTTTTTTAGCGTTAGCCACCAAACTATCCTTTTCTACAGGAACAGGAATATCAGCAATGTTAAATGATAATCCACCTTTGAAAGAGAATTTAAATCCTAGGTCTTTAATATTATCAAGAAACTCAGCAGTTACAGCAATTCCTGTCATTTTTACCAAATCTCCAATAATATCTCTTAGTGATTTTTTGGTTAAAACCAAATTGATAAATCCAACTTCTTTTGGTACAAATTGATTGAACAATACTCTACCAACTCCTGTTTCAATTATTTTAGTAACTAATTCTTTATTCTCACGAACGACAGTTTTAATCTTGATAATTGCGTGAAGATCTATTTTTCCTTCGTTGAAGGCTATAGTAACTTCTTCGTCTGAATAGAAAGTCATGCCTTCACCTTTTACAGGATGCTCTTTAGTGCTTTTTCTAATTTTGGTCATGTAATACAAGCCCAAAACCATGTCCTGAGAGGGAACGGCAATAGGAGCACCATTAGCAGGATTCAAAATATTATGAGGTGCAAGCATTAAAAGTTGAGCTTCCAAAATTGCTGCATGTCCCAAAGGGACGTGAACAGCCATCTGGTCACCGTCAAAATCCGCGTTAAAACCTGTACAAGTTAATGGATGCAATTGAATAGCTTTTCCTTCAACCAATTTTGGTTGGAAAGATTGGATACCCAATCTGTGAAGTGTAGGAGCCCTGTTTAACATAATAGGGTGTCCTTTCAATATATTTTCAAGAATTTCCCATATTACAGGGTCTTTTCTGTCAACTATTTTCTTAGCAGATTTAACTGTTTTTACAACCCCACGTTCAATTAAACGACGAATAATAAAAGGTTTAAATAACTCTGCAGCCATACCTTTAGGCAAACCACACTCATGTAATTTCAACCATGGTCCTACCACAATTACCGAACGACCAGAGTAGTCAACCCTTTTTCCTAAAAGATTTTGACGGAAACGGCCCTGCTTACCTTTTAGCATATCACTTAAAGATTTTAATGGACGGTTACCTTCTGATTTTACAGCATTTGCCCGACGGGTATTATCCAATAATGAATCTACCGACTCTTGAAGCATACGCTTTTCGTTACGTAAAATTACTTCAGGAGCTTTAATTTCTATCAATCGCTTTAAACGGTTGTTACGAATAATAACACGACGATACAAATCATTTAAATCCGATGTCGCAAAACGTCCACCTTCTAATGGGACTAAAGGACGTAATTCAGGAGGAATAACAGGTAACATTTTCAAAATCATCCACTCGGGACGATTTTCAAAACGAGAATTTGAATCACGGAAACTGCTAATTACTTTCAAACGCTTTAAAGCCTCTGCTTTACGTTGTTGTGAAGTTTCATTTGCAGCCTGATGTCTTAAACCATAAGAAAGTTCATCTAACTTAATACGTGATAATAACTCCCACATTGCATCACCACCCATTTTGGCGATAAATTTATTAGGGTCTTTATCATCTAAGTAAAAATTATCCTTTGGTAATGTATCAAGTATATCTAAATATTCCTCTTCAGTTAAAAAGTCAAGATAATTCACACCATCTTCAGCCTTTACACCCGCTTGAATTACTACATAGCGTTCGTAGTAAATAAGCATATCCAATTTTTTTGTTGGTAAACCTAGTAAGTAACCTATTTTATTGGGTAATGAACGGAAATACCAAATATGGGCTACGGGAACCACTAATTCAATGTGGCCCATTCTTTCGCGTCTAACTTTTTTCTCGGTTACCTCTACACCACAGCGGTCACAAACGATTCCCTTATAGCGAATACGTTTGTATTTACCGCAATGACATTCATAATCCTTAACAGGTCCGAATATTCTTTCACAGAATAATCCCCCCATTTCTGGTTTATATGAACGGTAGTTAATTGTTTCTGGTTTTATTACTTCACCGTATGAACGCTGCAGAATAATTTCAGGCGAAGCTAAACTTATTCTAATTTGGGTGAAATTGCTTTTTAATCTTAAATCTTTTTTATTAAATGACATGTTTTCTTCTTAAAAATAAAAAATAGTTATTCAAATGTTACATCTAATCCTAATCCTCGTAATTCGTGCACCAATACGTTGAAGGATTCTGGAATTCCCGGCTCGCCAAGATTATCTCCTTTAACAATTGCTTCGTAAGCTTTGGCACGTCCCATAATATCATCTGATTTTATGGTTAAAATTTCGCGTAGAATATTAGCTGCACCAAATGCTTCTAGTGCCCAAACCTCCATCTCTCCAAATCGCTGACCACCAAATTGAGCTTTACCACCCAAAGGCTGTTGTGTTATAAGTGAATATGGTCCGATACTTCTTGCGTGCATCTTGTCATCAACTAAGTGACCTAATTTAAGCATATAAATAACACCCACAGTAGTCTTTTGGTCAAATCTCTCACCTGTTAAACCATTGTAAAGGTGAGTATATCCCCACTTAGGAAGTTTTGCTTTTTCAACATATTCACAAATCTCATCACCGCTAGCACCATCAAAAATTGGAGTAGCAAACTTTAATCCTAATTCTTTACCAGCCCAACCTAATACAGTTTCATAAATCTGTCCTAAGTTCATACGAGAAGGCACACCAAGGGGGTTAAGAACGATATCAACAGGGGTACCATCTTCTAAGAAAGGCATATCCTCTTCAGGAACGATTTTGGCTACTATACCTTTATTTCCGTGACGACCGGCCATTTTATCACCAACTTTAAGCTTACGCTTGTGGGCAATATAAACTTTAGCCATCTTAAGAATTCCTGTTGGTAGTTCATCTCCTACACTGATTGCATAATATTTACGCTTAAATTCAGTTGTGATATCATTGTACTTATACTTGTAATTATTAAAAATACTAACAATTAAAGCATTTTTTTCAGAATCCGTCGTCCAGTTATTGTATGAAACAATACTGAAATCGATGTCTCCAATATTTTTTAAAGTAAATTTAGTACCTTTAGAGATAACTTCTTCACCATAAATATTGTATACACCTTGGGATGTTTTTCCATTAACTACTTTAAATAATTTATCAATAAGAATTGATTTTAGCTTAGCAATATTTTTTTCGTGCTCCGCTTCTATCTTAACTAATTGACCTTTTTCTTCAGCCTTAGAGGTTTTGTCTTTTTTAGTTCTCTTAAATAATTTTTTATCTACTATTATACCTTCAGTGCTTGGAGGTGCTTTGTAAGAAGCATCCTTCACATCGCCTGCCTTATCACCAAAAATAGCACGTAATAGTTTTTCCTCAGGTGATGGTTCAGTTTCACCTTTAGGGGTTATTTTACCAATTAAGATATCACCTTCTTTTACTCTGGCACCAATTCTAATTAAACCATTTTCATCCAAATTTTTTGTAGCTTCTTCACTAACATTTGGAATATCATTGGTTAATTCTTCTTCACCACGTTTGGTATCACGAACTTCTAAATCATACTCGGTAATATGTAAAGACGTAAAATAATCTTCTTTCACTACTTTTTCAGATATTACAATCGCATCCTCAAAGTTATACCCTTGCCAAGGCATAAAAGCTACCATAAGGTTTCTTCCTAATGCCAATTCTCCTAGTTGAGTAGCATAGCCTTCTACCAATACATCACCTGCTTTAACTTTTTGTCCTTTACTAACAATTGGACGTAAGTTTACAGTTGTATTTTGATTTGTACGACGGAACTTAGTAAGTTTATAGGATTTAACTTCTCCACCAAAAGATGCTAATTCCATTTCTTCAGTATGAATATAGCGAATTCTTATCTCAGTTGCGTCTACATATTCTACTACTCCTTCTCCGTCAGCTAGATACAATGTTCTTGAGTCTGTTGCTACTTTCTTTTCCAAACCTGTACCAACAATAGGAGATTCAGGTCTAAATAAAGGAACAGCCTGACGTTGCATATTCGATCCCATCAAAGCACGGTTAGCATCATCATGTTCCAAAAATGGAATTAAAGATGCCGCTATTGACACAATTTGATTAGGAGCCACATCCATAAATTGTAATTTGGATGGCTCTACCATTGGAAAATCCCCTTCAAATCTGGCTTTCACCTCATTTGTTTGGAAATTTCCACTTGAATCTAATTGTGCATTAGCCTGGGCAATTATCTTACCATCTTCCTCCTCAGCACTTAAATAAACCACTCCACCCTTCGTATCTACTTTTCCACCTTCCACTTTTCTGTAGGGAGTTTCAATAAAACCAAGAGTGTTAATTTTAGCATGTACACAAAGTGAAGATATCAAACCAATATTTGGTCCCTCTGGAGTTTCAATCGTACATAAACGACCGTAGTGAGTATAGTGAACGTCACGAACCTCAAAACCAGCTCTGTCTCTTGAAAGTCCACCGGGTCCAAGTGCCGATAATCGGCGTTTGTGAGTTATTTCAGCCAATGGATTCGTTTGATCCATAAATTGAGATAACTGATTGGTTCCAAAAAACGAATTAATTACAGAAGCTAACGTTCTTGCATTAATCAAATCTGTTGGGGTGAAAACCTCATTATCACGAATATTCATTCTTTCACGAATTGTACGAGCCATACGAGCCAATCCTACTCCAAATTGCGCATACAATTGTTCGCCAACTGTTCTTACCCTTCTATTACTTAAATGGTCAATATCATCCACGTCAGTACGTGAATTACTCAAATCGATCAAAAACTTGATGATGGAAATAATATCAGGTTTTGTTAAAACCTTTGTTTCCATAGGAATATCAAGTTTTAATTTTTTATTAATTCTATAACGTCCTACATCTCCTAAGTCATAACGCTTATCAGAGAAGAAAAGCCTTTCAATAATACCACGTGCGGTTTCCTCATCCGGTGGATCAGTATTACGCAATTGACGATAAATATGCTCAACGGCTTCTTTTCCAGAGTTTGAAGTGTCTTTCTGTAACGTATTTTGAATTATTGCAAAATCATTTTTATTATCATCCTCACGTGTTAAAATTATAGTTTTAACGCCTGCCTCAATAATATCATCTATTTGACGATCCTCTAAAATAGTATCACGCTCGATTATAATTTCATTTCTTTCTATAGAAACAACCTCTCCTGTATCCTCATCCACAAAATCTTCAATCCAACTACGAAGAACCCTTGCTGCCAACCTACGACCTAAAACCTTCTTAAGCCCTGATTTACTTACCTTTATTTCCTCAGCCAAACCAAAGATATCAAGAATATCTTTATCCGTTTCGTAACCTATGGCACGTAAGAGTGTAGTAACAGGAAACTTCTTTTTTCGATCAATATAAGCATACATTACATTGTTTACATCCGTTGCAAATTCTATCCAACTACCTTTAAAAGGAATAATACGTGCCGAATAAAGTTTCGTTCCGTTTGAATGGTAAGTTTGTCCGAAAAACACCCCTGGAGAACGGTGCAATTGTGAAACAATAACACGTTCGGCACCATTAATAATAAAGGTTCCACTTGGTGTCATGTAGGGAATAGGTCCTAAATAAACATCCTGAACGATAGTTTCAAAATCTTCGTGTTCTATATCGTTGCATGAAAGTTTTAGTTTAGCTTTTAAAGGAACAGCATAAGTCAGCCCCCTTTCAATACACTCATCTGTATTGTATCTTGGTGGATCAACAAAGTAATCCAAAAATTCCAAAACGAAAATATTTCGAGTATCCGTTATAGGGAAATTCTCGGCAAAAACTTTAAATAAGCCTTCGTTTTTTCTGTTCTCTGAAGAAGTTTCCAATTGGAAAAATTCTCCGAATGATTGTACTTGAATATCGAGAAAATCAGGGTAATCAATTACCTTCCCGATACTTGCAAAATTAACCCTTTCAGTGGATGTGATATTTTTTGACAAGACTATAAGAAATTAAAAAAAAAGTTAAAAAATAAAAATAAATGTATATAAACAACGATAGACCCTCGGAATAATCCGGGGTCTTTCGTTTAATAAGTTGAGTTCGTATTACTTAACTTCTACTTCAGCCCCTGCTTCCTCTAGACGAGATTTAAGATCGTTAGCTTCTTCTTTAGAAACATTAGCTTTAATCTCTTTTGGAGCAGCGTCAACTAAATCTTTTGCTTCTTTAAGGCCTAGACCAGTTAAGTCTTTTACTAACTTAACCACATTTAATTTAGATGCACCAGCATGTTTAAGGATTACGGTGAATTCGGTTTGCTCAGCTGCTTCTGCTGCTGCACCACCACCACCTGCTGGCGCTGCTACTGCTACCGCTGCCGCTGGCTCGATACCATACTCATCCTTCAAAATAGAAGCTAATTCGTTTACTTCTTTTACGGTTAAATTTACAAGTTGTTCTGCAAATGCTTTTAAGTCTGCCATTTTATTTATTTAAAAAATTTTTGTTTTGTTTTAATGATTAATTTTTAACGCTCAGATAATGTTTTAACTATACCTGCAATCTTTCCACCACCTGATTGAAGTGCTGAAATTACATTCTTAGCTGGAGATTGTAACAATGCTACTATATCTGCAACTAAATCTTCCTTGCTCTTAAGATTTGATAAAACATCTAATTTATCATCCCCAATAAAAACATCAGAATCGATATAAGCTCCTTTTAACTGAGGCTTAGCACCCTTCTTGCGATACTCACTAATAGCTTTAGCTGCATCCTTTGCATTTTCAGCAAATAATAGGGCTGTTGATCCTGTTAGTGTATCAGTTAATTCTTTAAAATCAACCTTTGATTTTTCAAGAGCTTTTATTATTAAGGTATTTTTAGCAACGCGCATCTTGATGTTTTTATTAAAAAAAACTCTTCGCATGTTGTTTGTATCCACAGCACTCATAGCTGATGAATCGGTAACATAAACAAACTTGTAATTTGTAAAATACTCAGTTAGTTCATTTACTACATTATTTTTTTCTTCCCTGGTCATTCTTAATCTATTTATATATTATTACCTATATTGATTTAACATCAACTTTTATACCAGGACTCATTGAACTTGACAAAGTAATACTTTGTAAATAAGTTCCCTTAGATGCCGATGGCTTCAACTTAGTAATTGTATCTATAACTTCCTTCGCGTTTTCAAGAATCTTGTCAGAATTAAAACTAACCTTTCCAACAGCAGTATGAATTATACCGGTCTTATCTACCTTGAAATCAATTTTACCAGCTTTAACATCTTTTACAGCCTTGGTTATATCCATTGTTACGGTTCCAGTTTTTGGATTTGGCATTAAGTTACGAGGTCCAAGTATTTTACCTAAGCGCCCTAACTTACCCATGATACTTGGCATTGTTATTATAACATCAACCGATACCCAACCATTGGAAATTTTTTCAATATAATCGTCTAATCCTACAAAATCAGCTCCGGCAGCTTTTGCTTCTTCTTCTTTATCAGGTGTGCAAAGAACTAAAACTTTTACATCTTTACCTGTTCCATGAGGCAAAGCAACACTTCCTCTAACCATTTGATTGGCTTGGCGTGGGTCAACTCCTAACTTGACATCAATATCAACAGATGAATCGAATTTAGTAAATGTAATATTTTTAACTACCTCAGTAGCTTCCTTTAAAGTATAAACTTTAGTCTTATCATACTTGGATAAAACCACTTTCCTGTTTTTTGTTAATTTGGTCATTTCTTTAAAAAATATTAATTTGTACTAGAACTACCCGTTACTGCTATACCCATACTCCTTGCTGTACCTTCAACCATTTTCACAGCAGCATCTACAGTAAAACAATTTAAATCTGGCATTTTGTCTTCAGCAATCTTACGAACCTGCTCTGGCGTTACACTTGCCGCACGCTTACGGTTTGATTGATCTGAACCTTTTTGAATTTTGGTAACCTCTAATAATTGTGCTGCCACAGGAGGTGTTTTTATAATGAAATCAAATGACTTATCTGAATAAACCGTGATAATAACAGGCAATATTTTCCCTTGCTTCTCTTGAGTACGGGCGTTAAATTGCTTGCAAAATTCCATTATGTTTACACCTTTTGATCCTAGTGCCGGACCAATCGGAGGTGCAGGATTCGCCTGTCCGCCTTTTACTTGTAATTTTACGAAACCTGATACTTGTTTTGCCATTTTATTGTTCTTTTTCTACTTGTACGTAATTCAACTCTAAAGGAGTTTTTCTTCCAAAAATTTTCACCATCACTTTTAATTTTTTCTTCTCGTCGTTAATTTCTTCTATAACACCACTAAATCCATTGAAAGGGCCGTCGATTACTTTAACAAATTCGCCTAAGATAAATGGCTCAATGTTTGACTCTCCTTTTTCATTATTTTCATCAACCGCTCCTAATATTCTATTTACTTCGGATTGACGAAGTGGAATAGGAACTCCTTGTGTTCCTAAAAAACCAACAACTCCATTTATTGCCTTTATGGTTGGAACAACCTCTCCAACTAAATTGGCATTAATAAGTATATATCCCGGATAAAAACTTTTCTCTTTCGATGCTTTTTTACCGTTTTTTATTTCATAAACTTTCTCCATTGGGATCAAAATGGTTGGCACGTTGTGCGCAATTTTTTCACGGGCAAGTTCTGATTCAATCATAGCTTTTACCTTGCGCTCCTGACCACTTATGGCTCTTACCACATACCATTTATATTCCTCCTGAGACCTCTCCATCTAACTTACTCCATAAATTTATAAAACATGTTGGACGTAAATCCAAACGTGGTGTCTATAGCATAAATAATTATACCAAAGATAAGTGCTGCAACCAATACAATAATTGTACTAGTTCTTAACTCATCCCATGATGGCCATGACACTTTGTTCAGAAGCTCATCCATGGTATTATGCCACAGTAATTTTATCTTTTCCATTTATTTAATTAGCACGGACACAAGGATTCGAACCCTGATCAAAGGTTTTGGAGACCTCTATTCTACCATTGAACTATGTCCGTCTGTAATATCAGTTATATATTAATCTAATATTTCGGTTACTTGTCCTGCACCTACAGTTCTTCCACCCTCGCGGATAGCAAACTTTAAACCTTTTTCCATCGCAATTGGACTTAAAAGATCTACGGTGATTGTTAAGTTATCGCCTGGCATTACCATTTCAGTTCCTGCTGGTAAGGTGATTTCACCTGTAACGTCAGTTGTACGGAAATAGAATTGAGGACGATATTTATTAAAGAATGGAGTGTGACGTCCACCTTCTTCTTTTGAAAGCACGTATACTTCAGCTTTACATTTTTTGTGCGGGGTTACTGATTTAGGAGCACAGATAACCATACCTCTGCGGATCATTGTTTTGTCAATACCACGTAACAACAAACCAGCGTTATCACCAGCTTCACCTCTATCAAGAAGTTTGCGGAACATTTCAACACCAGTACAAGTTGAAGTTAAATTTTCAGCACCCATACCAATGATTTCTACAGCATCACCAACGTTGATTACACCTCTTTCGATACGTCCGGTAGCAACAGTACCACGACCAGTAATCGAGAATACATCTTCTACAGGCATTAGGAAAGGAAGGTCCGTTAAACGTGGAGGAATTGGAATCCAGTTATCAACTGCATCCATTAAATCCATAATTTTATCTACCCATTTTGGATCTCCATTAAGACCACCCAAGGCTGAACCTTGAATAATAGGAGTATTATCAGCATCAAATTCATAGAATTTTAACAAATCACGGATTTCCATCTCAACGATTTCTAAAATTTCTGCATCATCAACCATATCCACTTTGTTCATAAAAACAACCAATCGTGGAACGCCAACCTGACGTGCAAGAAGGATATGTTCTTTTGTTTGAGGCATTGGTCCGTCAGTTGCTGCAACTACGATAATTGCACCATCCATTTGAGCAGCACCCGTTACCATGTTTTTAACATAATCCGCGTGACCTGGACAGTCAACGTGAGCATAGTGACGATTAGCGGTAGAATATTCAACGTGAGCAGTATTAATAGTAATACCACGTTCTTTTTCTTCCGGTGCAGAGTCAATTGAGTCGAAAGATCTCATCTCAGATAAACCTTTTTGTGCTAATACTTGAGTGATAGCAGCGGTCAAGGTTGTTTTACCGTGGTCAACGTGACCAATTGTACCGATGTTTACGTGCGGTTTTGACCGGTCGAATTTTTCTTTTGCCATTTTGGTATTTGTTTAATTATTGTTTTAAAAATATTTATTTAACTATAAATTGTCTTTTTTATATTGAAACATTTTTATTTCGTTTTAAAACTAAGCTAGAGCCGTTGAAGAGAATTGAACTCTCGACCTCTTCCTTACCAAGGAAGTGCTCTACCCCTGAGCTACAACGGCCTGGTAAATTTAGAGCGGGAGACCAGGTTCGAACCGGCGACCTACAGCTTGGAAGGCTGTCGCTCTACCAACTGAGCTACTCCCGCAAAATTAATTTTAAAATGTGGGGAGTGGTGGATTCGAACCACCGAAGCTCTCGCAGCAGATTTACAGTCTGCCCCATTTGGCCACTCTGGTAACTCCCCATTGCAATTTGGCAATTCCCCTTTTGAAATGTTTCAATATGTCAAAAAACGCAATTCCACCACACCAATCCCTATCAAATAAAAAGAGCCACTTATCGGGATCGAACCAATGACCTACTGATTACAAATCAGTTGCTCTACCAGCTGAGCTAAAGTGGCTTTTTCCTCAAAAAAAGTAATGATTTTTGATATCACTATTTTTAAGGACTGCAAAAGTATGTCTAAATATTTAAAAGTTCAAGTGTTCCTTGATTTTTTTTAAGATTTTTCTGAAAGTAATTCTTTGTGCTTCTTAATTTGAATTTTTAATGCTTCAACAACCATGTCTGACGCGGCTTCGAAAGAATTAGCCTCTGCTTCTTTAAAGAGTGTATTATGCAAAACATTTATTTTAACTTCTACATGTTTGTTATCTTTTGTTCGATGATTATTCAATTTAAGATAAACATTGGCGTCAAGTATCCTGTCATGAAAGTGTTCCAGTTTTTCAACTTTGGCCGTTATGTAATCAATTAGCTTTTTGTCAGCATCGAAATGAATGGATTGGATTTTAATGTTCATAAATATGTTATTGTTTTGGGTGATTTTTCTTATAAATTTTTTTTAAGTCTTCAATATTAACATGCGTATAAACCTGAGTAGAAGCAAGGCTTGAATGCCCTAACAATTCTTTTACACTTAATAGTTCTGCACCGTTCTGCAGCAATCGGGTTGCGTAGGTATGCCTCAATATATGAGGACTTCTTTTACCATTAACCTGATGCAAAGTTAAAGTATTTTTTACCACATTATAAATATAACCGGGGTATAAAATATCGCCCTTTCTAGTAACGAGCAGATTGTCAGAATAGATTTCTTTTTTTCTCTTGGATTCGATGAAAGCTGATATTTGTTCTGCTAACTCAACATTAATTGGAATAATCCTCTCTTTGCTTCGTTTTCCAAAAACTTTTATCTGTCGATTTACCAAATCTACATTTGATTCCTTTAAACCAATAAGTTCTGCCCGCCTTATTCCGGTGCCATAAAGTATACATATAATAATTTGATTAAGGTTTTCTAGGTATGAAGAATTAACCAATGGTTTCTCAAAAACTGAATCCATACTTTCATTGCTAATAACTACAGGAAGCTTTTTGGGTAATTTTAACCTTGGCAGATTAATGATTGGGTTGTTATTGAGAATTTGTTCTTTTTGCAAATACTTAAAATAGGAACGGAGAGATGAAACTTTTCTCCTAACTGAAACAGGTTCCAAACCTTTTCCTATCAAATCACTTACAAACGAACGAACCATTTCGCTCTTTACTTCTTGAGGTTTTAAAATTTCGAAACTTACTGAAGCAAATTTTTGAAATTCAATTAAGTCATTTTTGTAAGCAAGTAGGGTATGCTGACTGAATTTTCGTTGGTATTGAAGATATTCTAAAAATTGATCTATAAAAAAAATGCCCATACTTTATTAGCATGGGCAAATTACATATAATTTCTTAAACAATTAGTTACTTTCTTCTTGTTGCATAGTTTGCTTGTAAGTAGCTTTAATTACTTGCATTCTACGTTTAATACTTGGCTTAGTAAAAGCTTGACGTTCTCTCAATTCTCTTACAACCCCAGTTTTTTCAAACTTCTTCTTGAACTTTTTAATCGCTTTGTCTAATGATTCGTTTTCTTTAACGTTTACTATTATCATTTTGTATTTTTAAGGAGCGCAAAATAAATATTAATATCTTTATTAATCAAGCATTTTTTTAGAATGTTTTTTATCAGATTAAATTTAAAGCAAAAGCCCTATTAATGTTGACTAAGCAATTTTTTTAACCTGATGGTATTTACTTTAATTTTGCACTATGCCAAACCCAAAAGAAGAAATAAAGTTTTTAGATGGCCCACAATCAAGGATCAAAGACCTATGGTATGTGTTAAAAATTACGTTTCAATTTATTAAAGGATTCAGAACATTGCATTTTGTAGGACCATGTATTACAGTATTTGGTTCAGCCCGATTTAATGAAGACCATGAATATTATAAAAAAGCACAATCTCTTTCGGGCAAGATAGCCCAGCTTGGATTTACCATAATGACAGGTGGTGGCCCGGGAATAATGGAAGCAGCCAATAGAGGGGCCAAAGAAGTTGGAGGCCGCTCAGTAGGTTGTAATATCGAGTTGCCTTTTGAGCAAAAACCCAATCCTTACGTTGATAAAACTGTAAATATTCGCTATTTCTTTGTTAGAAAGACATTGCTTATAAAGTACTCTTATGGTTTTGTCGTTTTTCCGGGGGGATATGGCACTATGGACGAATTATTTGAAGCCTTAACCCTTATTCAAACGAATAAAATAAGGCGATTCCCCGTTGCAATTTACAGCACAGGATTTCATGACGAACTTACCCAGTATATTAATATGATGTGCCAAAGAGGCACTATTTCAGAGGAAGACAAGTTGTTGTATATGGTTTCGGATGATGAAGATGCCATAGCGGAGCACATTAAAAATTACGCAATTACTCCTTTTGGTTTAACTGTTGAACAAAAAGCTTGGTGGGTGCTAGGCGAACACAATCTATATAGACGTTTTAGAAAAAACTTTAGTTAAATTACCTATTCATAAAATATCCCGAATCTTACAATCAAAGTCACTAATCTCTCCAATTCAGACTTACTTTTGCACCTCTAATTTTTAAAGGCATTTGAACGCCAAACTCGTTTTAGATCATTTTTGCAGTGGCCGTAATTTCCGTTCACTATTGGAATCGGTGCAGACTTACGCCAATACCAATGTTCAAAATGCAACCGGTAGTTCCAACGCATTTATTGTGGCCGGATTATTTCAAAACTATGGCAAATCCATTGTGGCCATATTGCCTGATAAGGAATCTGCCAATTATTTTAAATCGGATATTGAAAACCTGATTGGCGACAACAAGGTTCTTTTTTTACCCGATTCGTTTACCAAACCATTTTACATACACCAGCCCGATTCGTTCAATATTCAGCAACGAACTGAAATTTTAAATGGTTTATACAAACGTAAAAATCCCTACATCCTTATAACCTATCCCGAAGCTTTGGCGGAAACGGTTATTCCGCACGAAGACCTTAAAAAAAACAGGGTTGAAATAAACATAGGTGATAAGTTTGATGTGGATTTTATCATCGAATTTTTAAACGAATACCATTTTGAACGGGTAGATTTTGTTTATGAGCCTGGACAATATTCCATCCGCGGGGGAATTATAGATGTATTTTCGTTCTCCTTTGATTTTCCGTATAGAATAGAGCTGGATGGAAACGCTATAGAATCCATAAGAGCCTTTGACCCCATTTCGCAGCTTTCGGTGCGTGACCTTCAATTTGCCAGCATTGTTCCCAACGTTACCAAAGATGAAATCATATCCGAACGCACTACCATTTGGGATTACGTAGCCGACGACTGTCTTATTTTTACCGAAGATTTGCAGCTAAGTCTTGATATCATTCATCATGGTATTGATAAAGCCCATCATTTTTTTGATGATAAGGATATTTCGGAGGGACTAACCTCCCCTGCCGTGTTGTTTGATCCTCCCAATTTTATTCAAACTAAAATTAGTAGGTTTAGAGTTATAGAAAATGGCCCAAGAACCGTTTTTAAAGCCGGTGAAGTGGTTGATTTTAAAATTACGCCTCAACCCTCGTTTGATAAAAGTTTTGATTTATTAATAAGTCACTTAAGGCAAAATGACCAATCTAAAATCACCAATCTTGTTTTTTCTGAAACCGGAAAACAGATTGAACGACTGCAATCCATTTTTGAAGATTTAAGTGCCAATTTAAACTTTACCCCTGTATACCAAGGCCTTTCCAAAGGGTTTATGGATGGCGATGGTAAAATGGCCTATTACACCGAGCACCAAATTTTTAATAAATATTACCGGTTTAAAACCAAAACCCGTTACACCCGTAATCAGGCTTTAACGTTAAAAGAACTTCGAGACCTTACCCCAGGAGATTATGTGGTGCATATTGACCACGGGGTTGGAAAATTTGAAGGTCTTCAAAAAATAGAAATGGCCGGTACCATGCAGGAAGCCGTAAGGATTAGTTATAAAAACAACGACCTCCTGTATGTCAATATCCATTCGCTGCACAAAATTTCGAAATACAGCGGAAAGGAAGGAACCGAGCCTACTTTAAACAAACTGGGAAGCGATGCCTGGCAAAACCTGAAACGCAAAACCAAATCGAAGGTTAAGGATATTGCCCGCGATTTAATATTACTTTATGCCAAACGCAAAACCCAGCCGGGGTATAGTTTTTCGCAGGATAATTATATGATGACAGAGCTGGAAGCCAGCTTTATGTATGAAGACACCCCCGATCAGGCCAAAGCCATTGATGATGTGAAACGTGATTTGGAATCACCGCACCCTATGGACCGACTGGTATGTGGCGATGTAGGATTTGGGAAAACTGAAGTTGCCATTCGTTCGGCTTTTAAAACCTGTTGCGATAATAAACAAGTCGCTGTGTTGGTTCCTACCACTATTTTAGCGCAGCAACATTATAAAACCTTTAGAGAACGATTGCACGATTTTCCGGTAAAGGTTGATTACATAAGCCGTTTTAGAACAGCAAAACAGCAAAAGGAAACCCTTAAAAATTTGGCAGATGGCAAAGTGGATATCATCATTGGAACTCACAAGTTACTAAGCAAAGACATAAAATTTAAAGACCTTGGGTTATTAATCATAGATGAAGAGCAAAAATTTGGGGTAGGTGCCAAAGACCGGTTAAAGGAACTGCGAATAAATGTAGATACCTTAACCCTCACGGCCACGCCAATTCCTCGTACCTTACATTTTAGTATTATGGGAGCCCGTGATTTATCCATTATAAGCACTCCCCCACCCAACCGCCAATCGGTAACTACCGAGCTGCATGTGTTTAATAAAGAATTTTTAAAATCGGCCATTGACCATGAAATAGCCCGTGGCGGACAAGTATTTTTTGTACACAACCGCGTAAAGGATATTTATGAAATGGCTCGCCTTATTGAGGAACTTTGTCCACGAGCCCGTGTATGTGTGGGTCATGGCCAGTTAAGCGGCGATGCCCTGGAAGATGTAATGCTAAAATTTGTAGAGGCAGAATACGATGTGCTGGTAGCTACTACTATTATCGAATCGGGATTGGATATAAGCAATGCCAATACCATGATAATAAATAATGCCCATTACTTTGGCCTGAGCGACCTGCACCAAATGCGTGGCCGGGTGGGACGAAGCAATAAAAAAGCCTACTGTTATCTGTTTGGACCACCGCTGCAAAGTCTTACCGATGAAGCCAAACGCCGCCTCAAGGCTATTGAAGAATTTAGCGATTTGGGAAGCGGATTTAATGTGGCTATGCGCGATTTGGACATACGTGGTGCGGGTAATTTATTGGGTGGTGAACAAAGCGGGTTTATAAGCGATATTGGTTTTGAGATGTATCATAAAATACTGGACGAAGCCATTAAGGAACTGAAAGAGGAAGAATTTTATGATATGTTTGAGCACAGCGATGAGCCTACCATACGCGATTGCCAGATAGAAACCGACCTCGACATAATGATACCCGACCAGTACATCCGCAATATTAGCGAACGGTTAAGTTTATATAACGAATTGGCACGGATAACCAACAAACAAGACCTTGAACAATTTGCCGGCCGCATGAAAGACCGCTTTGGCACCATGCCTCGGCAGGTAAACGACCTTATACGCAGTGTAAAACTAAAATGGCTCGGACGCTGCCTTGGTTTTGAAAAAATAGCCTTGCGGCAAAAATCTCTCACCGGCTGGTTTACCAAAGACGACCGCTATTTTCAGGGTGAAATATTTGGCCGTATTCTGGAATACATACGTAAAAACCCAAACAAAGCGGTGCTGAAACAAACCAAAGATTTACTAACTTTAAAAATTACAGATATTACAGGATTAGGGGAAGCTTTGGGGTTGTTGGCGGAGATGGAATCATAAAATTAAAATATTAAACATCCAATTAAACTAAATTCGTATATTACTAATTATCTCATTTAAATTATTATTTCACGAATTAAAATAAGAGGATAATCTTAAATCATCCTTCTTTCGAGCCGGTCCTTTAGGTTTGCAATTGAAAAATTCACAACCACAAAATAACTTTTTGAGCGTTTTGGGTAACAAAAAATTATTTTTAACAAAGTTTTATTATTTTTAAATAAGCCTCAGGGTAGTTAGGGTATTTAAACAATATCTACCTACACAAAAAATAAACTAAGGACAGTATTAATTAATTTAAATTGGAAGAAAATCAGAAAATCCACGTATTATATTTAGATGACGAAGAGAACAATCTGATTGCTTTTAAGGCATCATTTCGGCGTGATTTTACAATTTTTACTGCTATTTCAGCTGCAGTGGCTAAAGAAATTCTTGCCCAAAACGAAATCCATGTTTTAATTACAGATCAACGTATGCCTGTAACCACAGGTTCTGAATTACTAGCTCAAGCTGTAAAAGACTATCCAGACCAAATACGAATTATGCTTACAGGATTTTCGGATATGGAGGCACTTAAAGATGCAATAAATATTGGTCAGATTTATTGTTACCTTCAAAAACCTTGGAATGACGACGAATTAAGAAGCACAATTAATAAAGCTTTTTCAATTTATAAACTCAAGCGTGAAAAAGAAGAATTAACAGGTAAGCTGATGACTACCAATGAGCAACTTGAGTTTTACCTAAGACAAAAATTACTTTCTTAGGTTACCTCGAATTCTGATAAAATTCATTTATCAATTTTACCGATTCATTTAATTCCTCGACAGTTGTATCAGGCAAAGATTCCATTTTTGTGTAATTGAACATTATTCTATTAATATTTTCCAGAGGCACTTTACTAATTGCCGCAAGCCTTCGCTTTTCATTTTCTGAGCTTGCTTTAAGGTTTACTCCAAACTTGGTTCTCACAAAATTGAAAAAATAACGAAACTTTTGTTCTGAAATATTTTTGTGCTTGCCATCTGCTAAATATAACTTGGTTATGGTTTGTGCAAATTCAACCGACGTATTTGTATTTTTTTGCAAAACCGGTATTGGCCTTTGTCTTCTCTTAAAACCAAACATGGAAAATAAAACGATGGCTACCAAAAAGCTATACCATGCGTATCTAAACGAACTAAAAGAAAGCAATACGCCAAAAGGACTTCTTTGTCTATCGCCCTGATTTTCAATAACGCTTTCATTTACATAAGAATTTACATGCCAAAATATATTTCCAGGTTCTAAGTGTACAAAAAGCTTTTGAGAATACTCGAAAACTGATTTTTGGCGCAAATAATAATTACTAAAAACCAAAGGTGTGGTGTACAAGTGAAGCCACCCCTCCCCTACTTTAACTTTAACATAATTCGTATACCGTTCTTTTTTTGAAATATTGATGTAACCAATTTTATAATATGTGTGATTTTGAAATTGATTTTGTATCACATCTTCGGATAAATAATTAGCATCCATTGGAACCATTGCTTCAAAAAATCTAAAACTGACAGCGGGACTTTTAGTTAATTTGAGATAGGGATGAATCAAATTGGGATTATAATTCATGCATTGAATACTTGTTAAAATATTACTTTGAGGATATTCTGAAGCTTTTTGAGGATTCAACAAACTATCTAAGAAATGCTGCGAGATTGAATTGGAAGCAATAAAAACCTGATTTCCTTTATTTATAAAATTATAGAGGGATGCAATGGTACTTCTATCGGGTGAAAAACTATACCCGCTATAAAAGTAGATATCGTTTTTACTCTTTCTATCATTAAATTTCCCGTTGTAAATAAGTGGTTCTTCCACTGTAGTGAAACTTTTTTCTGGATATAATTTTTTGATTACTTTATATAAAAGTTCATTTCCATAAGGGCTATCGCTTGTGTGGCTGTAGTTTTGAGACCAATTATATGTTGGACTTTTACTGTAAACATAGTAAAAAAAAACTGCCATACACAGCACTACTATTCCTGCTATTATCAATGGCCAATTTCTTTTAAACATTTGCTTTAGCATTAAGCATTGAAAATAAGGAATCAAATCTTTCGCTTACATTTTGATACGCTTTTTCATCCAAACTGTAATTGCCATACCAAACTCTTTCATAACTATGGCACAGCTGCCAAAACAAAAGTTGTATGGCCGTTCCTTCAAGCTGATGTTTATAATTAAGATTCGTTTTATCGCGTTTCCAATGGATCAAACCTTTTTGATTTAATAACTGAAGCAATTCTAAAAATCGCAATCGTGTGGCCAGTCTAAAATCTTTATTTATTAAGGCTTGCGCCAACAAAGTATCTATTTTTAAGGCATTAATGTCCTCTGGTTCTATATTTATATCGTATTGAAATGCTCCTTTCTTTAATTGTTTGCTTCCAAAAAAACCATTTCGTGCTATCCAATAAATTAGTACGGCAAAAATGATAAAAATGAAAACATAAGCCAAAATCTTAAGAACTCCCCCGCCAAAGTTAATATTACCTACATTCTTTATTTCTTTCTTTTTTGACTTATCTGCCTTAGGTACTTTATACTTATAATCATCCTTCAGTTTTTGCCACTGCGTTTCATTTAAAGAATTTCCCGAAGGTTTATTTTGTAAATATTGCTCGGTTAAATCTGCTGAACGAGCAAAGCAGTTGTTTAAAAAAAATGCTATGGAAATAACAAGTTTCAAAAATTTACCAAACCCAATCTCTTTTACTTCCATATTTTTTCCAAATGGGTTCTTAAATTTTGAGCTGTAACCTTTTCCTTTACCGAAAAATAATGTAATGTATTGGCAAAAATATAGAGGGGCAAAATACCTAGAAATGTGGTAATTCCTAGTGTTAAAATAATAACCTTCTGAATTTCTATATATAAACCATCTGAAATTTTTAGCCCACTATTTAACGCTTCTATTATAAAATTCAGAATTGGCGATGATGCCACTAAATAAAAAATAAACAAAAGAATAAGCAGGGTTAAATTCAATGTATTTGACCTAAATGCCGCTTTAAAATAATAACCCGTGCCATTCATAATATCAATAAAACCTTGATTTAAAATATGGGATGAAATAGTTATAACTGCAGGAAATATTACAAAAAAATAAAGCGCAAAAAACAAAAAACCATCATTGAAATAATAGCTAAACAATGCTAAAGTAATAAGTAAAAATGAGGATGTCATTCTCATAAATTTGGATTTATTATCTAAATTAATCCAAAGGTTTTTTGCAAAAAAATAACTTTGAACAAACACCACAAAAAGCGAAAATACCCCAATAAAAACAGGCCATAGTTTGTAATACCCATCTCTGAACCAAAAATTAATTTTCAATAATTTTATAATTTCAAAAAAATCGCTTGGCACCCCAAAAAACTGATATTGAATATGTCGTGATTGAGAAAAATAGGTTGCCAAAACTACTGTAAATCCTACCCCAAAGGAAAGTGGAATTAGTATGTTCAGATATTTCTTCCAAATTCTGAATGTATCTGCCACCACCTCGCCGGCAGTTTTAATATCATCCAGCACCAATTTCGTATCGTTAATTGGCGGTAACTCATGTGCCTCCGGAGGCAAGTCGGTTTTAGAATATTTAAACCACGGAAACCACACAAAATAAAACACAATAAAAAGCAGAGAAAACACTATGAGCGATGCTTTAAGATAAAGCGGAGCATTGGTTTGTCCTGTTATAAATGCTTCAATAAATGCCGCTGCAAGAGTTAGCGGAATTACAGCTAATAGTATTTTCACCCCCTTTATAGCTGATAATCTAAAAGCTTGCCCACGGGTGTAGGTTCCCGGAAACACTAATCCTTTTCCAAAAACCAAACCTGCCGTAGCAGATAAAATCATTGTAAATATTTCTAAAGTGCCGTGCAGCCAAATGGTTAAAACGGTGAACGTAAAATAACCTGTACCATAAAAAAAATATTGAAATACCCCCACCATCACTCCATTGTATGCCAGCACAAACAAGGTTCCTATAGCCAATAGCAATCCTGTGGCAAAGGTTAGCATATCTACCCGAAGGTTATTATAGGCTATTCCTAAAAATGCTGACAGTTTATCTCCTTCTGCATACACATTCATCGGTTTTCCTTCTTTAATGTATTCGTTAGTCATTTCTACATAGCGGTTGCCTAAAATTTGCCTGGCAAATCCCGCCTCATGCCTGCTGCTAAAAACACCAACTAAAAAGGTTACTATAAATACCAAAAAACAAACCAACAGTTCCTTTCGTGCGGCATATAGTATGGCAGGCAATTCCTCTTTAAAAAATTTAACAATAAAGGATTGTTTGCGTTTTTTGTTAGTGTAAAGCTTTAAAAAAACCTGCTGAGCAAGGCCATTTAAATACACCCGTACCGACCGATTGGGATAAAAGGAGCGGGAATAAGAAAGATCGTCGGTTACCTGTATAAAAAGGTCATTCAGCTCATCGGGCTTTGTAGATTTTTCTTTCAACACTTTTTCATAGTGTTTCCAGTTTTCCTTATTCTGATTTATAAAAGACGATTCTTTCACTTTTAGTTTTTTATACTGCCTTTTTAAAACTAAGAGCAAAATAGAACTAACCCAATTTTTTCGACTTGCCGCTCAAACCGGCTTGTTTGTCTTTGCGTCTAAAGGTAAAATTGATACCGGTTCTTATGTCAATTGTATTAGCATCCTTATATTTTATCATGCCCAAAATATTATCGGCTACTACATAATATTGAAATGGCCCTCCATTTAAAGTCAACCCTACTCCGCCATTAACAAATGATTTATTAATCATGGAATAGCTAACCGAAACGCCTAAAAGCTTTGTAATTTTCCCATTATAGGAAAGTGTAATGGCCGGGTTTAATTTCTTTTGGTAATAATTACCGTAAAACAATACTCCAAAATTATGGCGTTTGGTTATCCAAAAATTTCCACCTAAATAAAACTTGGTTGGCAGATTTGTGCGGTAAGAATAATGGGTATTTTTCATTTTCAGTTTATCAACCAAGGTGTCTATCACATCTTTAAAAATTGAATCCGTATTGGGATTTTTACTAAAAAAATCTTTCATCTGCAGTCCATAAAATTCGGTCTTCTTGTTTGGGTCGGCTGTTTCATAATTTTGAACGTTATCTTTCCAATCAATATAGCCCAAATCTACAATGCTTGCGGATAATACCACTTTAGGAATGATTTGATAGGTAGCTCCAAAACTAAGAGCCATCCCTTTATTTCTGCCTTTTAAAATATTGTAATCAAATTTATCTGCATTAAAATTTGTGTTCAAAGTATCAATAATACTAGAGGTGTTTACTTTAAAATCTGTTCTAACGGTGTAATGAAAATCATCGGGATGGGTATTAAAAATTAAATCACTTTTTTCTGTATTCACGTTTAAAATCCCATTTAAATAAGACCCTTTTACACCCAATCTCAACTTATCTTTTAAAAACGAACGGGAATAGGTAGCGCTTATGTCATTATAAGCCATTGCATCAAATCCGAAATTAAAATTCAAATCTTCACCCAAATTAGTTCCTGCATTGCCAATAATAAATAATCCCATAAAGTCTTTTGGAAAACTAACCTGACTTTGAATTTTTTCGCCGGCAGATACAGTGAAATAACTTTTACGGACCTTAAATCCAAAATTTATAATGTCATAGTTCACATCCATGCTTATTCGGTTGTTTTTATTTAAAGCATTAAATAAATCTAAAGGATGAATGGCCAATCGGTTTGAATCATCAACCGATACCAAATTTTTAAGCTTAAAACCATCATTGCCATACAGCACATGTACGGATGAAAAACCGGGCATGCTTATAAAAAAATGTGAATCGGGGATTTGGGCCGGATTTACCTGTATGCGTTGTGGTAAAGTATGCATATTGTACATGGTAAGGTTGTGCTGAGCATTTACCTGAGCCATCATACCCACTATCATCAAATTTAAAATAATTAGTTTCTTTATCATGATTCTTTCTCCTTACTTTTTACCTAAACTATCTATCAAATCGGTGTTGATTTTCAACTTTGCCTTTATCCCTATTTTTATGCCCAACACATAATTGCTGTAAAGCTTTACACTGGGGTAAGTACCTCCGGCACTGGTTGTTCCCAGCTCGGCTCTAAATCTCACTTTACTTAGCCTGCTTAATCGCTTGGCCCGCTGCAAATCAAAAATTACATCGGTTGTTTTTTTGGTTGGTGTCGTCACTTTACCATCTACTCCTATGGCCGCTGCTTCCAAAAATTTATAGGATTTATCTACAAAAATAGAATCAAAGGTTACACCAAATGAATCTAAAAGATAAACCTGTGTTGCCAAATCAATAGGATACCCATTGGTTCCAGTAAAGCGCAACATTATATTTTCAATCATCTCCTGATCGGGCATTTTCAAATCCAGGTCTTGTTCTTTTTCAAGCACAAAATCACGGGCACTGCCATACAATGGCAGTTCCACATCTACTATAAATTTAATCTGACTGTTATCAGTTATAAAATTTCGTTGTGTTTTTCCATTAGGGTTTAGGTCCACATATGTTTGAAATACAACTTGCTTTGGCTTTTGGTTTATAATGGTTTTAATATTGCTCACGTTTTTGTCTAAAAGTGCCGAATCATAAACCATGAGGCCAATTTGCGATATAGTGGGAGTATTAACCTGAAAGGGGTCAGGAATTCCAGTAATATCGATTTCAAATCCTCCAGGGCCTTTGGAATAACCTGCCAATTTTGTGAATCCAGCTTTTACAGGTACTCCAAATGAATTACTGCACATAATCTTAACCTTTGGGTCTTCAATGGTAAAGGTTCCATCAAAACCATTATCAAATATTGATAGGTCAATGGTATCGCCTCCGTTCAACAAATTAACTTGCCCAATGTATCCATAAAATCGGCTGAACTTAATTCCTTTAAAACCCATATCAATGCTCATTTGGTCGCCGGCCAAAACGGTTTCGGTTGTGGCATTAAGTGTAAGTTCAAATTTTATGCTTACATTATTATACCCAAGTCCGCCATTGCTCATGTTCCATTTATAGCCTGCTAATGCGGTATTTCCATTGGCAATAATTGGGGTAGTGCCGCCATAGGTAAAAGGCACATTAAGACTTAGCACCGTTCCCAAATTTTTGGCATCTTCAAACGTAAGTTTAAGGTTTCCACCTGTTTTTATTTCACTACTTATGGTGGCCGCCAAAGCACCGGCTTTAAGCCACAACGAATCAATTTCGCGGCTGCCTAAAGAAAATGTTTTATTGCTTTGAAAACTGATGGTTTGAGCTTGGCCATTGGTTAATGCATTGGCTTGAAGCGTATTCAAAACAATGGTTTGGTTAAAATTTTGATCGGGGATGGTAATAGCCTCTCCGGCTGTGGATGAAAACATTTGCCCACGATACACCAGCGACATAAAACCATCACTGTGTTTTTTTACAAACGCAAAATCACCTTTTACCAAATCATCCAGCGATAGTTCATCGCTTACCAATGGAATGGCATACTCCGGATTAATATCATCCATGGTAAAGCCTTTGGTTAAAAGTTCTTCGGGGGTGCAGTTTTGCAACGCTACCAATCCTACCAAACACCAAAATAGAGTTTTAATTTTTGAGAACATGTTTGTTTTAAAAAATACCTTTGCAATTTCGCACTTCATTGGCAACAAATAACAATATCATGAATAAAATTTCTTCACAAACCATTTATCGCGGGGCATTTGGGCTAGCGGTAGCTATTATGTTTGGAGCGTTTGGGGCTCATTATCTTAAAGAAAAATTACCGGTTGAAAATCTTCAAATTTTTGAAACTGCCGTAAAGTACCAGTTTTATGGTTGTTTGGGATTATTGGCTTTGGGTATAATGAGCCATACCACGGAGGTAAAACTTAATACGCCTATATTTTTATTACGACTTGGTGTCCTTATTTTTTGCGGCACGGTTTATTTTTTAGCCTTGCGGCCGGTGTTTGGTATTGATGGATATAAATGGGTTGGTGCCATTACCCCCATTGGCGGCTTGTGCATGATGGCTTGCTGGATTTGGGTTGGGGTTTTGTTTTTAAAAGCTTCAAAAAAATAAAGCTATAAAAAAAGCCCAAACGTTTCGGTTTGGGCTTTTGGATTTTCTTATTAGTTGGTGGTTTATTGTTTGGTGTAAATTTTCCAAGCACCTGTGTTAGATATTTTCATTTTCATTTCTGTATCAGTGCAATATTCAACATATAATACTGCTCTACCAAATGAGGGTTCAACTGTCTCCAAACTATCTGAATTATTTAACCATTGCCATGTACCAAGAACTAATTGGCCATCCGTTGAACAATAATTACCATCATTCCTAAAATAATGACTAATTGAGTTTGACCCTTGTACCACATTCCAATGCTTATTAGTAAACAAACTTTTGTTCAAAGTTTTTGCAGGGGTTGGGTCATCTGTAGATTTGTCTTTACAGTTTACTAAAGCTAAGGTTAGCATAAAAAGGGAGATTGCGAATAGTTTTTTCATATTTTATAAATTTTTGACGGCGAAACACGTTTAAAAAAAGTGTGGATTTTACCCCCCCCTATTCGTGACCGAAATATGACATAACTTTTAGATTTGACTTTCCAGCAATTTGTCATTCCACCCCCTTGTCATTCCGAGGCACGAGGAATCTCTTATCCACCAAACAAGATCCCTCCTTTCGTCGGGATGACAATCGCAATTTTTGTCATTCCACCCCCTTGTCATTCCGAGGCACGAGGAATCTCTTATCTACCAAACAAGATCCCTCCTTTCGTTGGGATGACAATCGCAAACTTTGTCATTTCGAGGCAATGTCATTCCGAGGCAATAGAAATCTCTTATCTACCATAATAAAAAATCACTCAATTTCATCGTTCAAAAATTTCCAATCTGGATTTACATTCTCTACCAATTCAACTTTCTTTGACCTTCTCCAAGCCTTCAACTCCTTTTCTCTATCAATTGCATGATTAATAAATTGAAAATATTCATAGTAAATAAGATTATAACAATTGTATTTACCGGCAAACGTCTTCTTTTCAGTTTTAGAATCCTGATAATGCTCTTTTAATCTTCTATATAAATCATTTGTAACACCAATGTACAAAACTGATTTTAATGAATTGGTCAGTATGTAAACATAGTAATTATGCATTCCTATTGGTTTCATAAGATTTTTATTTCAAAATTAAAAAAATCATGACACTTGAGATCCCTCGTGCCTCGGGATGACAATCGCAGCCATTGCCATTCCGAGTATTTGTCATTCTACAACCCTTGTCATTACGAGGCACGAAGAATCTCTTATCCACCAAACAAGATCCCTCCTATTGTCGGGATGACGATCGCAATTTTTGTCATTCCACCCCCTTGTCATTCCGAGGCACGAGGAATCTCTTATCTACCAAACTAGATCCCTCCTATTGTCGGGATGACAATCGCAGCTAATTGCTAAAAAATAATCTCTTTTAATCTGTCAAAGCCTTTAAATTTGCGGCATCATGAAATATCTTCTCCTTATTCGCCATGCCAAAACCGAACAACACGGATTTGACAATGATTTTGAAAGAAGGCTAACCAACCGCGGTGAAGAAGATTGCGAGCTGATGAGTGACCGTTTAAAAAAAGTAAAATTTATGCCCGGCTTAATAAAAATAAGCGCTGCCAAGCGAACCAGGCAAACTGCCAAACATTTAGCTAATCACCTTAACTGGAAAAAAGAAAAAATTGAAAGTTTTGAAAAATTATACCTTGCCTCATATAAGGTTCTTTTATACGAAATAGCCCACACCAATGCGGCAGTAGATTATTTAGCAATAATTGCCCACAACCCAGGTATTACTGAGCTCTTCAATTATATTGGAAATGCTACCATTGATGACTTGCCAACTTGCGGTATGGGAATTTTTACATTTGATATAGATAGCTGGGATGAAATAGCAGCCCACAAAGGAAAACTGGAATGGTATAGTTGGCCGAAGAAAGTTAAAAACTAAAAGGTTAAAGTTAAAAGGTTAAAGTAGAAAGGTTAAAGTAGAAAGGTTAAAAAACTTCGTAATTCGAATTCGACATTCCTAATTGCAGATTCCTAATTCCTAATTTGTAGTTAACCTACCGATCTTCATCATTCATTAAGTCTGCTTTCTTTCTGTCAAACTCCTCACGGGTTAGCAGGCCTTTTTTAAACAATTCACCAAGCCGCTCCAAACCTTCAATTTCTTCATTATCATCTCTATTAAGGCGGTTTCGGCCAATTACCACCAAGGCCAATAGTACTATAAAAACAAAAGCAATGGCTATTAACAGAAGGTTAAAAATATCACTTCGATACTGCCATATATTTTGATAAACCGAATTGCTGCCCGTGTCCGTTTCTATAATTCCCCCCTTAGAGGATATTAATCCTAAATAAAACCCGGTGGCCAAACTTACCAGTATAAAAAAAGTAACCACTGTAAAGTTGAGATTGCTTCTATATTTTTCTTTTGGTGTTAACATTTGATTAGTGAGTTATTGGGTTAATAGGTTATTGGGTTAATTGGTTATTAAGTTATTGAGTTACGTTAATTCCAGATTCCTAATTGAAAATTCCTAATTAATTTAAATCGCCTCGCAATAATTTTGAAGGACATAAAACCTTTGACCATGGCTGTATTTAAAGTAGTTTCCACCCGGATACCCTCCAAACCAATCCATATTTAGCCACCAGTTACCTGATTTATCGCGTTTGCCATTTACCGTTTTTAGCTTATAGCGTTTTATTAAATAATCCGTTACTATTTCTTGAGGTGTATTACCCAAGTTTACTTCGGTAAATGCATGCCCTTTTTTACCCTTTTAGGCATAACTGATGCGAGCTTCCCCTCCTATTGCCATTATGGATGAACAAATTATTACCGCAAAATCATCGCAATCCCCATTAAAATTATTTAAAATAGTAGAACTGGCGGTGGCCACATAATTTTCGCCTTTGGGGTCGTTCACATATTTCCAGTTGCTAAAACAATGATCAAACATGTCACACACTTGTCCAAGGTTAAAGGTTCCTGGTGAATTACCCGCCATTCTTATTGCAAAATCTCTTACATCCGGGCTGCTAAAGTCACAGGCATCTAACAATTGTTTCTTTTCACCACTCAGATTACACCCCTTAAACAAATCTTTAATAAATGCTTGTCGCTGCTGCGAAACATTAAAACTGATTCGCGGAGGAGCCGGCAAATCATTGTCTTTTATCATGATGCTGTTAGATGGCAAATAATGAACTTGATTTTTATTGATATAAAAACTTCCTCCCAAAAGTATCAGGATTAAAACAGAAGTAAATACAATCTTAAAACGGCTCATTCATGCAAAGGTAAAGCTTTGAAAAACAATTATTATTCGTAAAATCAGCCTATTTTTTAACACTATTTTTAAGCATATTTGAAACATAAAAATAACCTAAAAATTTTGAGCCTAAAAAACTTAACAACCGACTTAACGACCTACAATGTTTGGGCTAATCATCAAATAATTGTTTGGATAAAAGATAAAAGTCCGGAGATATTAACTCAAAAAATACCTTCTAGTTTTTCGACTATCAAATCCACTTTTTTACATATTTGGAATGCAGAGCGCTTTTGGCTATCCTTTTTAAAACACCTTGAATTTGAACCGTTCAGAAAAGAATTTGATGAAAATTTTGAAGCTTTTTTTGAAGGAATCATCAATCAATCTCTAAAATTTGAAACTTTTGCTCATTCGTTAACCGAGGAACAATTAGAAGAAAATCGAACTATCGATACACCTTGGTTAAAAGGCACTTTGCCAGTTTATGATTACATTCAACATGCCATGAATCATAGCACTTATCACCGCGGGCAGCTAATTACCATGGGCCGCATGTTAGGATTGGAAAATCCTCCAAATACCGACTTTACAAACTATAAGATTAACAAAGTTTAAGAGATACTTTTTAGCTCCCATTCATTTTTTATTTTAAAAAGACCTATGTTTGACCACTCTAAATTATGTCGGAAACCACACATTTTAAAAAAGAATTAGGCTTATTTGACAGCAGTATGCTGGTAGCAGGCTCCATGATTGGGTCGGGTATTTTTATTGTTACAGCCAGTATGTCGCAGCAGCTTGGTTCACCGGGTTGGATATTAATTGTTTGGCTTATCACCGGTATTTTAACATTAATGGCAGCCTTGGGTTACGGTGAATTAGCAGGTATGTTTCCAAAAGCGGGTGGCCAATATGTTTATTTGGCCGAAGCTTATGGCAAAGGCACCGGATTTGTTTTTGGACTTATTACGTTTTTTGTAGTGCAAACGGGAGTAATTGCTGCTGTAGCCATTGCTTTTGCTAAATTTTCAGGGGTTCTTGTCCCGTGGATTAGTCCCGAAAATGTGCTTTTAAATTTAGGATTTATACAAATAAACTCACAGCAACTAATTGGTGTAGCCTTAATCTGGCTGCTTTCGGGCAATAATTTATTGGGGGTAAAAAATGCAAAAGTGGTACAAGGAATTTTTACCATTGCCAAAATAGGTTCCTTACTTTTTCTAATCATAGCCGGTATTTATGTTGGATTAAATAGTGAAGCTTTTTCCATTAACTGGTCGCAATTTTGGGATGCACGAACTACTACTATTAACGGAACAGGAATTTTAAAAGAATCATTACAAGGCGGCCAATTGGCTATTGTTATAGGACTTGCCATGGTTGGTTCGTTATTTAGTTGCGATGCCTGGAACAATATAACCTATACAGCAGGAGAAGTTAAAAATCCGCAACGCAATATTCCATATAGTTTAATGATAGGAACCGGTATTGTGGTGTTACTTTATTTTATGGCTAATGTTTCATACTTTATGCTATTACCTGTAGATGGAAATCCTGTTGGTACTGATATTATTAGTCGCGGTATAATGTGGGCCGAAAATGAACGGGTTGGAGTAGCTGCGGCGGGTGTGATTTTTGGAAGTACCGCCGTTATTATTATGGCCGTGATGATAATGGTAAGTACATTTGGATGTAACAATGGACTGATAATGGCCGGAGCCCGATTGTATTATGCCATGGCTAAAGACAAACTTTTTTTTAAACAAGCTGCCACTTTAAACAAAAGAAGTGTTCCGGGAAATGCCATCGTTATGCAAGCCGTTTGGGCCAGTGTATTATGCCTTAGCGGCACCTATGGAAAACTTTTAGATTACACAACATTTGCATCTTTGTTATTTTATGTGGTAACTATAGCCGGAATTATTGTTTTAAGAAGAAAACGCCCTGATGCCGAACGCCCTTATAAAACCTTGTTTTATCCGGTATTGCCAATATTGTACATCGTTTTGGCAGGTTTAATTTCAGTTGATTTATTGGTTTATAAATGGGAAACCAGCCGAATTGCAATAAGCATCATTGGTATTGGTATACTTTCGTATTTCTTAATAAAACGAAGTAGAAAAAATACTGAATGAACCAGAAAGGTTTAAAATTATTGGGACTTCTGCTGTTGTTGATTTATTCATCATTCGCAGCATTTGCCCAAACCCTGGAATGGAGTAATACCCAAAAACTAAGAGGTAATTCTATTTTTACAACCATAATTGGTGAAGATGAATCAGGAATTTATGTTCTTCGCCATCGCAATAAGCTACTTTCCAAATTTGTTGTTTTAGAAAAATACCGTCATAACCTGGGCTTAGAAGCGAGCAATAGTTTTTTACTAAAAAACACCCGCATTCTTTATTCAGATATAAATGAAAATGGTATTCTACTCATCAAACAGATTTTTGACAACAAACTAAATAACTATCGCATAATTGCCTCCATTTTAAATAGCAATCTTGAAACGGCTCAACCTGATTTATTAATAACCACTACCATTCATCCCCACTCTTTAGACGAGCTTTCGTTTTTTATAAAACCTTCACCCGACCATAAACATTACCTACTATTAAATTATGTGTTTACTGATAGCAAGCAAAACAGCAATCGCTATACCATTATTGACCAAAAAATAAACAAAATAGATGAAGGTGAATTTAGTTTTGACTTGGCATCAAATATTGAAAAAATTGAAGATGTTATTTTTGATAAACATTTAAAATTTACCCTACTTCTTAGCACCAAGAAAGATAAAAAAGGCATTAGTAATACAGCCATTTACGACCAAAAAAAGACAACGCTTCTATCTGATTCAAACTATCGCTTTGAAAAAGCAATTCTATTTTACAATCCCATAACCGATTTAAAAGGACTTGCAGGATTCTACACATCAGATATTGAAAATGGGTTTGAAGGCAGTTTTTCGGTTATATGGAATAATATTAGTTCTGATACTTTAAAAATAAATCGGTTACCATTTTCTCAATCTATTTTAAAAGAACTTGTGGGAGAAACAAAGTCACAAACAAGATTCTTGCCCTCTACTTATTTACCAATAAAATTAGTTAGCCGTTCGGATGGTGGTTTTTTAATGATAAGTGAAAACACGTTTAACCAAAAAGAACAAGATATAATGGTGGTAAACGGGGTAGCTTCGCCACAGGGTAAAAATGTTTTTACTTTCGAAAATATTCTTGTTCAAAATTTTGACAGTTTGGGCAAATTATCATGGGAAAACTGGGTTATCAAAAACCAAAATACCGTGAATGACGGGGGCATGCTTAGTTCAGTATTTGTTTCAGTTATTGAAACGGCTATTTACTTGTTTTTTAACGATCCAATTGCTTCCGGTGGTGATATTGTTTATGCGAGTTTTTTAACCAATGGGCAACGGGACACTAGGGTAGCAGCAAAGGGGGATGAAATGAATGCGTTTATTATTCCGGCTGAAGGAAAGCAGATTTCGAGTGATAAAATTATTGTTCCTGTTCTAAAAGACCGTAAGTTTGCCCTTTTAAAAATCACCTTTAAGCAATGATACAAATCATAAGGAGCAGAGGCACCGGCGGCATTATTTTAGGCTTAATAGTTATCGTTATTTCAAAAATTTTTTTTGAACCCGTACCTGATTTTCCGCAGGTTACTTATACGCCATTGTTCGCTTCTTTAAAAATGTCGTTTGTGGCTTATCCAAATTTGGATATCATTTTAGGATTGTTATTTATCTTTTTACAGGCAGGGCTTTTGACATTTGTCTTAAATATACATAACGTTAACACGGGGCGATCCTTTTTTACATTTATTCTTTACACTATGTTGGCCGGGGTTTATAGTGAACAGTTTTATTTAAATCCTGCCTCTTTTCTTAATTTTTTTCTAATTCTGATAATTGACAGAATGCTAAAGTTACAAGATATAGGAAAAAATCCTGGGGCAATATTTCTTGATATTGGAACGCTTATAGGGCTTTCTCTTTTATTTAGCAAAGAGGCTATTTTTTTTATCCCGTTTTTACTAATAGGCATAATTATTATTTACAGCCATAGTTCTAATAGCATAAGCATGTTGCTCCTTTCCTCATTTATTGTAATGTTTATCACCGCTTGTGTTTATTATCTTATTGGTCAGTTTGACCGGTTTGGATTATTTTTCAGCTTTACCCCACTTAATCTTGAACTAAACTATAGCCACTGGCAGGAACGATTTTTTCTTCTCCTCATAACGCTATTGATTGTTTCATTTTTTGCTTTTATTCATTATCAGTTTCAAAGTCCCAAAACCACAAACAAAACACGTCGCTTTGCAAGTGTTTTTGGGTTAATTTGGCTAGTAGGTGTGCTCGTTATTGTGTTTCAGGAATTAAATCTCTGGTACAATATGGCCCTTACAGTAATTCCCATAACAGTTTTTGCTACTAACTATTTTCAAGATGAAAAAGGCAGTGGTTGGTTAAAAAATTTACTTTTTATTGTTCTAATTTTAAGCCTGATTAGTGTTCAACTTAATTACTAAAAACAGCCCTTTCAGATGTTTTTTATTCACATGGTTACTTGTTTGTAATAAATTGACATTTGAAAACCCAAATTTGATTTTTTTTTAAGGTTTGTCTTTATTTTTGCCAAAATATTTTGAATGTATGAGTGACCTGAAAGAAATAGCCAATTACACCCGCGAACATATGGATAAGTCCATAGAACACCTGCGAATCGAATTTTCAAGATTAAGAGCCGGAAAGGCAATGCCATCAGTTCTTGACGGCGTTATGGTTGAATATTATGGCTCTAATGTTCCTTTAAATCAAATAGCCAATGTTAATACGCCAGATGCTCGTACCATTGTAGTTCAGCCTTGGGAAAAAACAATGATACCTGTAATTGAAAAAGCTATAATGGCTGCCAACTTAGGCCTCAACCCTCAAAATGACGGAGTAATAATTATGATTGCTGTGCCACCACTTACTGAAGAGCGAAGAGCGGGATTGGTAAAACAGGCAAAACACGAAGCCGAAAATTCTAAAATAGCCATCCGAAATATTCGAAAAGATAGTATTGAAAAAATTAAGAAACTTCAAAAGGATGGACTTAGTGAAGATGAAGCCAAAGATGCTGAAGCCGGTATCCAAAAAATGGTAGACGGTTTTATCAAAAAAGTAGATGAGGTAATGGCTGAAAAAGAAAAGGATATTATGACGGTATAATTCGATGATTTGGAAATTTAGAGATTTGGAAATTATTTTTTTGCTCTCATTTCCAAATCTCCAAATTTTCAAATTTTCAAATAATTGAAACCTGAATCCCTTAAAGAAATTATTACCAACCTTCCGGAGAAACCTGGAATATATAAGTATTTTGATACAACAGACACTCTTCTTTACATTGGCAAAGCCAAAAATCTAAAAAAAAGAGTCAGTAGTTATTTTACCAAGCAGCATTTTGAAAACCGAAAAACAGAAGTTTTGGTTTCCAAAATAATACGGATTGAATTTACAGTTGTTAAAACGGAAATAGATGCGCTTTTACTTGAAAGCAGCCTTATTAAAGAATTTAAGCCACGGTATAATGTTAGCCTAAAAGATGACAAATCGTTTCCTGTAATACGCGTTACGAATGAGCGGTTTCCAAAAATATATGCCATGCGAAACCCAATTAAAGACGGTTCCGAATATTTTGGCCCCTATTCCTCGCCTTATGTAATGCGCATTGTTTTGGATTTGGTAAAACAACTTTACCCCATCCGCAATTGCAATTATGTATTGAGCGATAAAAACATTGAAGCCCATAAATTTAAAGTGTGTTTGGAATACCAGATTGGTAACTGCCGTGGAGCTTGCGAAGGTTTGGAAACAGAGCAAGAATACATGGAATCCATCCGAAGTATTAAAAATGTGCTTCGAGGAAATCTTGCCGAAGTAAAAAATCATTTAAAAGACCAAATGCTCAGAGCCTCCAGCGATTTGCGCTTTGAGCAAGCCGCTTTGTTTAAAGATAAATTAGAACGCCTTAATAATTATCAAGGTAAATCTACCGTGGTTAGCATTACCATTACCAATGTGGATGTGTTTAATATCAGCACCTCTCAGCAATTTGCTTTTGTAAATTACCTTAAAATCGTAAATGGCATGATTATCCAAACGCAAACCATTGAATACCGCAAGGTTCTGGACGAAACCGATGCCGAAATTTTGGAATTGGCCATTGTTGAAATGCGGGAACGGCATGGTAGTAATGCCAAAGAAATCATTATTCCATTTGCCGTTGAAATTAATGATGAAACTTTGAAATTTACCGTTCCAAAGGCCGGAGATAAACTAAAACTGCTTGAAATAAGCATGACCAATTTACTCCACTTTAAAAAAGAGAAATTGGAACAATACGATAAATTAGATCCAGAACTAAAAGTAAATCGACTGATGACTCAAATGCAGGAGGATTTAAAACTGAAGGTTCAACCTAAATATATTGAGTGTTTTGACAATTCAAATATCCAGGGGAATTACCCGGTTTCGGCCTGTGTGGTTTTTAGAGATGGAAAAGCTTCAAAAAAAGATTACCGAATTTTTAATGTAAAAACCGTGGTAGGCCCCGATGATTTTGCCACCATGCACGAAGTAATAACCCGCCGCTACAATCGACTTGTTGAAGAAAATGAACCCCTGCCCGATTTGGTAATTATTGATGGGGGAAAAGGCCAGCTCAGTCATGCCGTGCAGGCCATGAAAGAAGTGGGTGTGTATGGAAAATTTGCCGTTATAGGAATAGCCAAAAGGTTAGAAGAATTGTATTATCCCGAAGATCCTTTGCCGCTGTATATTGATAAAAAATCGGAAACCTTAAAAATAATACAACAACTGCGTGATGAGGCTCATCGGTTTGGGATAACCCAACACCGCAACCGCCGCAGCAAAGGCAGCCTTGGAACAGAACTTACCCAAATAAAAGGCATAGGAGAAGAAACTGCCAAACTTTTGTTAAAGCATTTTAAAAGCATCAAAAACCTAAAATCTCAACCCTTTGAAGAAATAGAAAAGGTGGTTGGAAAAGTGAGAGCTAAAATTTTGATGGAGTATTTCAAAATTTAATTTTGGAATTAAAAATTCGATTTACGGAAGAACAATATTCAATATATAAACTTTCTGACCCATCATCATTGTAGCTTGCTACAGAAGTTCTAAAATCCGGGTCACTTTTATTAACATAATTACTGGATAAATCTGTAGTCACAAATTTTAAAGCGTTTTTATCAAAATAGGTAAAAAACAGTTTGACTTCAAAATCGGTATTGCTTTTGGCAGTGCCTTCATAAATCTTGTAGGTAACGGATAAATCATCCTTCTTACCTATACTGATTTTATCTGTAGTTTTACCCTTTACCTCAAATCGATTTGCCTTCAATTTCAACTCTTTTCCTTCAATCCTAATTTTAAAAGGTTCAAAAACAAAAGCTGCAACAAAAGTACTGTCTTCGGCTACCTCATATTTTGAATTCAATAATTCAATTTTAACACTAAAGGATTGAAAAAAACTTCCAAACTCATTACTGGAGGATGATTCACTTTTTAAGTACAAGGAATCTTGTTTTTCAGATTTGAATTTCCAATTATAAATATCTCTATCAAAAATTTTATTCCAACGGTCGGTGCCATTTTTTCGAAAATAAAAGGTTGAAATAAACCGATGTGAAATGTGCCCATCACGCCAAACTGGTCTTCCCATCATTCTTACTACAACATCCCCATCCTTGCCTTGGCAAACCGGCGTTAATTCACTTTCTTCAAAAAAATAAACCTCTATTTCATGCTCTCCATTTTTTAAAGCAGAATCGCCATTAACAACAAAATATTTAACATATAAATGAGCCTTGTAGCGGGGAGTTACATTGGCATACAAGTTAACACCCCAACAAATGAAAAGGATTAGCGACCATAATTTAAATTTCATTTATAATTTTTTCAAGTAATCAATAGTAATTCATTACCTCACCAACTGTACTATTCCTTTTTTACTAATTTTATTTCCTGCCAAATCTATTATTTCAATACTGTAGGGGTAAGCTCCTGTTGGAAGTTCTGTGTTTTTATAATAACCATTCCAGTAATTTTTTGGATTATTGGATTGAAAAACCAATTCGCCCCAACGGTTAAAAATAGTAAGGCTATAACTTTTAACATAATCCACTCCTTCTAGTTTCAAAACATCGTTAAGTAAATCACCATTTGGTGAGAAAATAGTTGGGAAATACAAAACTACTTTTGGATTTATATTTACAAACTGAACGGCAGTGTCTGTGCACCCATCGGTATTTGTTACATTTAATATTACCCATACCGAGGCCGAATCTGTGTAATTAAAATCAACATTAGCTCCTGAGCCACTGTTCAAAAATCCGTCAGTCCATTGCCATGAATTAGCATTTAGGCTCTTATCAAACAAACGCAATATGGTATTTGTTCCGCCTATGGGTTCTAATGACCAACTGAAGGATGCTTTTGGTTTATCAAACACTGTTACGGCTTTGCTTATGGAATCCTTACACCCATTAGCACTTGTTACCACTAGCGACACCAATTTACTTCCAAACTTTTTATAAGATTTGGAACCATTTTGGGTTAATCGGCTATCTCCTGCTTCTAAATACCATCGATAATTGGTTATACTTCCACTTGCCAAGGAACTGTTATCCCTAAAGTAAGTTGTATCATCAACACATGCCAAATTAAAGGTAAAATCAGCGGTTGGACTTGGATGTAAAATACTTGTAAACAAAACACTATCGGCACAGCCTTTATCACTTGTTACTTTTAAATAGCCTCTATACGTTCCATCTGATAGATATGCATGGGCAGCATTATTTAAACTAGCAGTGGTATTATCACCAAAATTCCAGAAATGGCTGGTAATAATGCCACTGCTTATGATTGAACTATCTTTAAAATTATAACCATTACCTAATAAACATTGATTAAAATTAAGGTTATAAAATGCGGCTTGAGGTTTTGGGTAAACATATACCATTTTTTCAAATGTATCTTTACATCCCTTATCTGATTCGGACATTAAAGAAACTAAAAAATTGCCATCGACTCCGTAGGTTTTGGTAACGGTACCTGACAATGATGAGGTTGTTGCATCGCCTAATTTCCATAGTGAATTAATTACTGTTCCTAAAGCTAATGATGTAGTATTTGTAAATAAAAATTGATTGGTATTTATACACTGGTCAGTATCATTTACCGTAAATCCTGATACCGGATTTGGATATACGTTGACTAAAATAGTAGTAGAATCAGTGCAAAAGTTATCTGAAACGGCTATTAACTTAATTTTATACGCTCCTGCAATGGTATAGTTTGGTTTAAAAACCGTTCCTGAATCCTTAGCTACTCCTGCTGCAGTATTCCAATAATTTTTAATTATCGACCCACTTGAAACCGAAGCCGTTGAAGAAAATGAAAAGGCCTGTTCTTTAAAACAATAAGCTTTAGCTGATGAATTATAAGTTGCTGATGGTTGAGCAAAAGTTTCTACTTTTTTACTTATTGAATCTTTGCAATTATGAATTGTAAAAACATTCTGCTTTATAATATATTTCTGAGATATTACATAACTATGCACTGGATTAATTGCTTTAGAATTTGCCGAATTGCCCCATTGATAAAAATAATAAATGCTATCCTTATTTATTTTTGCAGTAGAAGTAAGCTTAAAAGAATTTTTATAAATACATTGATCAGTATCATTAATTAAAAAACCTGCTTTAGGTTGGGCAAATACATATAATTTAAAGGGAACTGTGGTATCTGAACATCCTTGAAATGTTCCTTTCAAAGCATAAAATCCTGAATCAGAAAGGTTAAGATTATTTAATTTTAGTTTACCGGTTTTATTAGTATTTGGTATGTTATTTTTAAACCATTGGTATTTCAAGTTCAAGTTATTTGTGTCGCTGGTAATTAGGCTGTCACTCAATCCCTCGCAATATCCGGTGGGACTTGGCAAATGCACATAACCCAATTTTGGCGATGGTTTCACAAAAACCAAACTATCAAATGTGGCGGAGTATTGCCCGTTTACCAACAACGAAATTTTGCGATATCCGGTACTGTCAAACCTTACTGAATGAGGCCCTTTTCCATTAGCTGTTTGCGGTGTAGCAGATGCCCCAAAATCCCAACTATAGGTTGCAAAATTTCCTTGTGAACTATCCTTTATCATTACCGTACTGTAAGCACATACCGAATCTTTATCAGCTTTTGCATCAATGATAGGTAAATCAATATATACAGCATAATCTTGCGTTTGACCATAACCTAGTGTAGCACAAGGATTTGAAAAAGTGTTAAAATCACTCATAATTCGCATCCTTAACGGTTTATTCAACACCACATTTGTTGGAATAGTTATAGTATCTAAATGGGTTTTGGCTGTAGGGGTTTGTATTACCAATTCTCCGGCATCGGTAAAATCACCGTTATCATTAAAATCAATCCATCCTCTTACATATTCATTGTTGCTTGGATTGGTTATAATGTTTACGATATAAAATGTATCGGCCTTTAGTTTAAAAATTTTAGTACATGTTAAATCTAAATAAGGACCTTCATCCTTGGTATAAAGGCTTTTGTGTGTTTGTCCATAAAGTTTAAAATCTGTAATCCCCATTGACCAACCTGTATTTGTGGTTGTAGGTATGCATTTAGACCTTCGGGTTGTGTCATAAGTTTCAATTACTAAATTGCGGCTTGTGGTATCCTTACCCATACAGTTCTCAGCAATTAGAGTTATACTGTATTTGGCTTTATCTGTAAAAACCACATTAGGATTTTCTGAAGTACTATCTGTTCCTGCGGCAAATGAATAGGATTTGGGGCTAATCTGCCATAGGAAAACACTGGGTAAATTTTCGGAAGTACTTGTTAATTGAACCGAAGTTAGAGTACACACAGCAGTATCCTTTATATCAAACTTGGCCACGGGCACTTTGTTTGTATCTCGTAAAGGGGTAACCCAATTTCCCCGGCCATAGGTAGCGCAAATTAAGTGGCTTTGGGTCTTACCTGAAGGTGAATAATAAATTTCTAAATCCTGAACCCTCGTAGCTTTGGGTAAACCATAACTGTATTTAACCCAATTGGTCATAGTATTATCCTTATAATACACTCCTGCCCATCCACCGACATATATTTCTTCCTTATTACTAATCGTATCTATTAATATGGTAAGATAAGGTGCACTTGGCAAATTGCTTGTAATATTGGTCCAACTAGCACCCTGATTGGTGGATTTATAAATTCTATTAGACTGGGAAATATAAACTACATTGCTGTCTTTACTATCTGTTTCAATGGTACTTACTGTAGCAGTATTTGGTAAGGTAGACGTTAAATCAATCCAAACTGGGCTAGCAGAATTTGCGTTGGAAGTTTTAAATAATTTAGCATCGCCACGAGCGGCGTATAGCATATTGGGTTGGGCAATATTACTTTCCAAAAAGTTAAAATTATTGCTATTTGTTCCGGCTAAGCTGTTCGAAATTTTGGTCCAAGTAACGGAAGCCGTTGATGAGGCTTTTACATTTGAACTACGCCAAATATTTTTATAACCAATGAACATGGCATTGGCATCATTGGCTTTTAAAACAAAGGGTGTAACCCATGCTCCACCTTCATTTATTCCATTTTTACCATTACCAGCTATGTATCCTTGCGAATTATTATTTTTAACCCTAAAAATGTCTCCATAATAAAGCTCTCCAAAACCAACGGATTCATCTGTAAAATCAACCAAACAATCCATTCCATCTCCTCCAAATACCGTGGTAAAACTACCATCATAACGGGCAGAACCATTATCTTGATAGCCGTTCATCACTACATTTTTATTAGTAGCACTTTGGCCCAATTTATAAATTTGAGAAACTCCCAATCCTGAAGAAATATTGTTCCAGGCAGTGCCACCGTTTCGGGTATAATAAACACCCCCATCGCATCCTGTAAAAAGGTTTTTGTTGTGTGGGTTATATTCCATTACATGATGGTCGGCATGAACTGCAGGTGCTCCCGAACCTACCCAATGGGCATTAATGGTCCAAGTGCTGCCGCCATTTATTGATTTAAAAATATTAACGCCGCAACTGTAAACTACATCTTTATTATTGGGATCGGCCGCTACATCCAAATCATACCAAGCCTGTCCGCCACTTCCTGACCCATTATTACTGTAATCCATAATGTTTGGTGTGGTGCTTTGGGTACTAAAATTATTCCCTTTATCAGTACTGCGATACATGCCCTTAAAAACAGAACCACTTGTTTCCAAAAAGTAAACATAGTTGGTATCGGCCGGGGTTACAGCAATTACCCCACGAGAAATACCTGTGGTGGGCAAACCTGAGGTAATACCCGTCCATGTAACTCCATTATCCGTTGATTTATAAAACAAACCACTGGCAGTAGCAAAAACAATATTGGGACTACCCGCCGAGAATACCACATCTTTAAAATTTCCGCCAACTCGTTGAGTCCAGCTACTGCCATAATTAGAGGATCGGTAAATTCCATTATTGGTTGCTGCCAGTAATACTGCTGAATTTTTAGGGTTGATTATTAATCTACCAACTGTTAACGAGCCCATTCCTGAATTACGGCTGAACCATGTTTTTCCCGCATCCTTGCTCCACATAACACCAAGGCTAGATGCATCACTTGCATCCCGGTCGCCGGTGCCAATATATATGGTATCAGGTGCATTGGCATCAATAGCTATAGAAGAAATACCAAGAGTGGGCAAGGTATCCGTATCACACTCCCAGGTTTTTCCATAATTTTTGCTTACCCAAAGCCCTCCAGCGGGAGCCCCGGCATAGAGTATATTGCTATCTTTTGGATGAAACGCCAAGGCATTGATGCGCCCCATGCCTGTAGGCTGCCCTGTATTATTGGTTGGATATTTTAATGGCCCCAACTCTTTCCACAATCCATTTGAAAAGCATATAGCTGCCTGAGTAGCATATTTTGATTTTTTGGGAGCATTGGCACTGTCCCATTGTTTGATATTATAATAATAAGTGGCCTCGTGGGTTATATTTCCTTTAATATCGGTTCGCAAGTATGTGCTATATTCCCAGCGTTTAAAAGCTTTCCAGCCTGATCCTTTTTCTACGGGGCGATTTTGCCAATACAACTCAAATGCCCTTTGTGTTTGAAAAAAATTAACTTTTTCATTTTGCATCATATCTATCCAATAAGGATAGGATGCCGTATCGGTTTGGGCTG